>CAYJOY010000081.1:0-3043 GCA_964371885.1 uncultured Lentimicrobiaceae bacterium
CGTTGGCTTGTTCATAAAGGAGGTTCGAAGCAAAGCTACCAACGTTATAAGTACTCGTGTAAGCGTGTATTAACGATAAACTTTGGAATACTCTGTCTACCCCTTTTATTTTGGTGAATCCGTTGTAGTTTAAGCGCCAGTTAGGGAGAGGGATGTTTATGAACGGCGAGGTAAGGTCGAAATTGTCGATGTCTTTATCGCCATAAACAGCAAGGAATGCCGCTGTGAGGACCTCTTTTTGGATGGCACCATAGCCTGTAGGGAATCCGGTAGAGTCTACCCCTGTAGAGTTTGGATTTTCGGCAGCTATTCTACGCGCTATCTCGTTACGTGCCGATCTAAATTCTTGGAATAGTTGATCTGGGTCGCGGAATAGTGTCCCTAAAGCACAGAAAGTAATGTTGAAATTTCCACTCATCATTGGAGAGTAGTGCTGTAGTTCTCCTTGTGAGTTGGCTCTGAAATATTCGGTAAAGTTTTCAGAGTATAACCTTCTTGCGGTAACATCAATTCTAAAATCTTTAAAAGGTTCTACTGTGGCACGGAAGTTGATAGTTTGGTTAAATTTCTGTTGGAAAGGGGTGTTAAGTAGAGTGTCGGAGGTAATCCAATTACCATCAATGGCCATTTGTTGAATGTTAGGTTGCCCACCAAAAACAAATAGGAACCCTGGCGAAGCATCGGTAAAGTCGATACCGAAAAGATTAGGTGCCCCCATATAACCAGGAAGGGTGGTTCCGCGGGCATCGGTGTAGCTTACCGATACGTTGCGCACCATCATTAAAACGCGAAGCGTACCATCTAATATTAGTTTTCCATATTTCGGTTTCAACGAATCGCTTTCGTTAAGTTCGTCTTCATCTTCTTCATCCTTGCCATCCTCCTTAGATTTGCGAGGATCTCCCTTCGCATTCTTCGCTAACTCTTCTGGTTTGTTGGTCATCGATTTTTTTCTGCTCTCTTCTCTTTCAAGTTTCACCCCTTGGTTTACTTTTTTCAGATAAGGGATGTTGTTATAGAGTGTTACCATATTAATGGTACCAGTTCCCGAAATCTGTCCAGAGTTAGAGATAGTACTACCTAGATATGAAAGAGATAATGGCGATGAGGTGTGATTGTAAGTGCCCGAGTACCTCACATTGGCCGATAACCAGTTAAAGAGCGGTATTTTGTTAATAGGTATTTGCCACGATAAATCGATACGCTGATTGAAAGTATTCATACGTCCTCCATTTGCAAACGATCTCCAAATAGAATCTTTTTCAGCGCGGGTGTCAATTAACCCTTGCGGCTCATCGAGGCGTGCATTTGCGTCGGCGCGGTAATCTAATTTTAACGTTTTGGTGATGTCCCACTGTAAAGAGTAGTTTCTCAACCACATAAAATCTTTCACGTAGTTTGTATCAATAATAATGTTCCCCTGACTTTTAGGGCGCATTTTAAACTGATTCATGTTACGTGTAATAGTGGTTCTAAAGGTAAAACTTTTAGGAACAGGGGTGATGTTAAAATCTTTAATAAGCTGTAGCCATTTCGATTTCAGCTTAGTACTTTTTCCAAATGGGCGCCAGTTTTTAGGGTTATGGCTAAAGGTGTACCCTAGCTGCCCCTCGTGTATGTAGTCGTTGTCTAATTCAATATCTACATCGCTTCTTTTTACTTCCGAGTATGAGTACGAAAAGTCGAGGTTTTCAATATCCCAAGGGCGCATTTTCAGCGGCTTGTCTAAGTTTCTCTCTTTTCTAACATTGGTTAAATTAATATTCTGACGTTGTACCAATACGTTAGTCATTGCCTTAATAGAGTCTCGCTCTTCTTGGGTTTCGAATGTTTTCAGATCGTCTTTTAGTTTTACATCTGGATTTAGCGGGTTGTACTCAGGCACCTCTCCATTAATAGAGATGTCGTAGTGGATAGGAATTTTCACATTCCATTTTTTAGGGAATAGTATTTTCCCCCCGTCAATATTGGTAGCAAAGTCGAATGTGTATAGAGAGGTGAGATTACTTTGTGTTATTGTTTGCTCAAGTGTTCCATACGATGACGATTGGTATGTTCCCGAGATACTCACGTCGCCAACATCTGCTAGGTTGAGCCTTACCCTTCCTAAAGCGGCAATACCCGATTGGTTATCGAAGTCGGAGAGTCGAAGCTCATTTACCCATACTTCTACCGATTTGGGTTGCATGTCGTCGCCATCGTTCAGCGATTGTTTTTTAGGGTTGCGCACCCCTATTAAAATGGCTGCTACATCGGCAATATTAGGATTACCCCAGATGGTAATTTTATGTCCGTTGTCGAGGAGTACTGTATAAGGGACGTTAGTGGCAGGGTGATTTCCTTCTCGTACCGCAATGTTTCTCTCTTGTTTAGCATCTACTAAATCTTGAAGTGCGAAGTTCATATAGTTTTCAGAAGGCCAAATAAGGGCTGTATCTTTTCCTACTCCCCACGGGGTGAGCTTTAATGGAATTTCGTATTCGTAATAGTTATCGGTCATGTCGAGACCTATACGCATAAATGCGGCCACGTCGCCATCTTGTAAATTCTCATCTAAGTCTACGGCTTCTGCATGGACAAACATCGCCAATTGTTTAAAGCGGCGCATGTCGAAGGTGGTGTTTTTGTAAATGGCACGTGCGTCGCCGTCTACAAGTTTCAATGCTTTCATAGTAAGTGCTTGCTCGTTGGTTTGATAGACAGCAAACGCTCCGTAAATTTGTTCTCTTTCAATACCAGTGGGTAGCACATAAGGAACTGGTTCTCTGTTTCCATGTTCTTCAAGGTTAATAGAGCCCACGTGGAACTGTGTTTCCTCGGTGCCAGCACCAGGGTAGTAGTCTCCCTCTTCTAATAAATCTTCGGTAGTAGTTCTCCAGTTGTTTCTTACTAGGTCGAAAGTAGCTAAACGGCAAACAATAGGCTCGTTAAAATCGCGCATGAATACCCTCATAAATCTGATAGAGGTAAACCCTTGAATGTCGCCAATTACTTTGTCTGGATCTTTAATAGGGAGACGGAACTGATACCATTTGGTTGTGGG
>CAYJOY010000081.1:3071-8202 GCA_964371885.1 uncultured Lentimicrobiaceae bacterium
TTAATATAGTTTTCGCCAACTACCATTTTGTCGGGGCGTAGTTCTATTTCGTATTGGTAGTATTTTTCGTCTTCACTTAATGTGTTATCGTTGTTTACATCTTCCACGTTAGGCATGCTTGAGCCAGTGGTGAGGTAGTTTTCTGTAGATTGATTTTCGGTAGGGGAGTTTCCATCGGAGTTGTTATAGTATTTGTAACGTTCAACAATGCCTAGTTGTAATTCGTCGTAATCGGAGCCTCTAAAATAGTGGAAGTTATCGGAAGATGGGTCATTAAATGCCTCTTGATATGCACCCGAACCCTCACCGTATATAGCGGCAATTCTATCGAGGTAGGTTTCTCCAAAATGTTCGCGTTCGGCAGCAGTGGTTAACCCATCGAAGCCCACATCTTGATTAAGCCTGGAGGCGTCGTCGTTTTCAAAAGCATTTATAATTTGTTGAATGGTAGGCACACGCCCCCATGCAGTGTATTCTACATCGGTGTCGGAGCCATCGCCAGGGAGCCCATTTTCGAAGAATTTTTTGCCATCGCGGAGGATGTCTTCCGAAATGTCTCCTAAGTTAAAATAGATTTTCCCACCTGAATGTGTTGGATTTTCGATGAATGGATCCATCATCCAGAACTCTATATATTCGTAGTTAGAGCTTTCAAAATCGGTATTGTCGAAGCGGCGCATGATCCCTCCCCAACGCGAAGCTGGGTTTCTTAAAGAACCATCTTCCTCAATACCAGAAGAGAAGCCTTCGGAACCATCAATATCGTAGTTAAATGGCCCTTTTTCGCTAGGGTAGTACGCCATGTTAAACACTTGCATGTAAGTAGATGTAGCAGTACTTCCGTATTGTTTTTCGGGGAATAACTCTTGTTCGTATACAGGCCTTGCGTAGGGTGCCGATTGATCGGCTGCTGTTAAGTGGTTAGGGGTGGCACTATTGTTAATATAGAATAACTGATCGACAGAGTACCATGCTAAAAGTGCGCGGTTGTAGCCGTATGCCAACTGTCGTCTGTCGCTTGCAGTAACCGATACAGGCATCGCTTCGCGGAATAAATCTTGTTGCCCTTGCGGCGTAGAAGAGATGGTCCAGTTGTGGAACGAGCGTAAATCGACGGTAGAGCGAGCCGCTTCAAAGTCGTCGATGTAAGTAACACCCCCATCACCTATGGCACGCGATTGCCCCGGTATAAATTGGGCAAACTCCGCATCGGCTTGTAGGTTCGATTGTGTGGTAGTGCTGTGGAATGGGAGGAAGTCTACAATTTTGGTAACCCAAGGTAACTCTGTTTTATAACCCGTGTTTAACCCCCAAACGGTGTTGTTAATAGGTTCGTTTCCATAGTTTACCTTTTTGGTTTCTGGTTTTTCTCGAAGATTTAAGATGGTAGCACCTATAAAGAAATCTTTGTTAAATCGATAGTCTAAGTTCAAACCAAACATCCACTTTTCCATGGCAGCCCCTGCTGCATCGTTACTCTCTACACTAATATCGATAGGTGTTCCCGAACGAAGGATCCCCTCATCGGTAATAGTAACGGTACCCATAGCGTAGTTAACGGTATAGTGCACGTTTTCGGTAAGTTGCAACCCTCCTGCCGATACCCTTACCGACCCTTCGGTGAGGTTCCAAGCACCCAACGAGTACTCTGCCCCCGAGGTAGAACGGTAGCTACCTTCAATAAAATATTTGTTTTTGCTAGTGTATTGTTGTGCCAACGATTTAGGGAGGGTGTAGAGCGAGTCGAAACAGTATTTTTCTGCACTCTCTTCATCTAATTGCTCTCGTAAACTCGATCCAAAAGGTTCTATTGTGGGGAAATAAATACGTCCGTCTTGTGTGTTAACAGTTCCTCCAATGGTGGAAGCATTATCTATAAAGTCGAAAACGCCATCAGGATATGGGTCTAGTTGTTGGTTTAAGCGGTCGAGACCAAGTACTCTAATTAAGGGTACCCCTTTTTGATTTCCAGAGGTGTAGTATCCGTTAGGAATCCCCTCTTCGTCGCCTGTATAAAGAACGTTAAGTCTGAATTTCTCAGCCGATAGTTGGTAGGCCTGCAAGTTATAAACGTTTTTCATCATTAAATCCCAGAGTGGTGATTTGGTGCTGAAGTTAGTACTTTTTATCAATTTGGCTCTTAAAGAGTATGGAGCGGATACTTCATTCGAGAATTCCCCTACTTGATACACTTTATCGTCGCCAATAATTTGATATTGGTACGCTACCGCTAACACTTGATCGGAGGTGAGCGAACTTTTTAAAGAGATGAAACCTAATTTAGGGTTGAACGAGTACTCCGTAGGGTCAAGTAAACGAGCATTTTCTACCTTTTCATAATCAACCCCTGATGATAACCCTAACGTACGAAGGTTAGCCGTAACATTACTAATGTTTCTTATAAGTGTTGAGTCTATTACTAAAGGTAAGGTGTTCGAATAATTGTCGGGAGGTCCACCCTGGTAAGGTTGGAACCCACTGTATTGAGGGTCGTTTTCCCCTAGGTCGGTAAATGCCACAATGTTTCTATTATCTTCGGTGGCTGCACCAATGGTAGTGCGCCAAACCTCAATTTTGGTAATTACAATTGGAGAGCTAACAAGCGGTAATGTGCTCAAATATTGATTGTAGTTATCTCTAAAATATTGTCCTATAAAGAAATGTCGATCCTCTTCATATTCATCTGCGCGGAAATAGAACTCAGTGCTTTGTGCACCATTGGTAACGGTAATATTTTTACTCTCAGAGCGTTGCATTGAGGTGATACCTGTTACCAAGAGTTTTCCAAATTTTAAGGCCGTTTTAAAACCGAAAAGGGTTTGGCTACCCGTTATTAAAGTACTATTTAAAGGAAGCGAAACGTCTCCAAATTCTAATAACTGAATCAAGTCGTCTTCTTTACCTTCAAACTTTAGATTCATTTTGTTGTCAAAGTCAAAGTTCGATTCGGTATTATAGTTCAGGTCGAAGTTAATTTTGTCTCCAATTCTAGCAGAGAGGTTGAGCTGAATGGTCGCGTCGAATTTGAAATCGGTGGTACGTTGCATCCGTTGCGATAGTGTAGGGTTCTTGTTCACGTTGTGAACCACTCCTAAAATAAGTTCCACATTCCCTGAAGGTCGGATGTCGATAACATTACTACCGAAAATGGTTTCGAATAGGTCGCCCCCTATTTTTATTTGAGGAATAAGGCCGCCGCCACCCCGTTGATTAGGGCCGCCCGACGATTGCACCCCTTTAGAGCGCCAATAATCGTCTATTTGTTTGCGAACTTCATAATCTATAAAATCTTCAATTCCTAATGCTGAAGCGGGACCATAAGGGGTATTTCCAATCATATTTTGGAAAATGTAGGTGTTGCTCTCTGGGTCGTACTCAATGCTGGTATTTAACGAGGAGGGTGTCCGTAAGTGAAATGGGGTGTAGTAATCCTCTTCATCGAGAGGGTTGTTGGCGGGAGGTTGTGGAATAGGGGAGCGGAGCCCTGTATCGGGAGGGGCAATAGTGGTTGATATGTTCTCGTTAAGTGCCAATATTGAAGCATTGGCGTTCAGTGATAAATTGCTATTAGCAGAAGTATTTTCTGTTTCGTAATACGCATCGTTACTGTTGGCAGGAATAAATGCCGACGATGGAATTGCAAAAACAGCCGAATACAGCGCTACAACAATTGCCGATAATATGATGTATGTCTTAGAAAATTTCACGCAAGTTTATATTCTATGTCTTTAATCTATAATAATTTAAGTGCTTTTTTAATAAGCTCTTCTACAGAATAGCCCAGCCCCTCGGAGGCAATGATCTTATCTAAAATCGACTCTGAGGAGGCTTTGGAAAATCCTAAAGAAACCAAAGCAGATAACGCCTCATATTTGTTGTTATTGCTTACCGATGAATTTTTCTCTAAACTTGCTAATTTTGTTTTCCCTATTTTATCTTTTAAATCGATGATGATTTTTTGTGCTGATTTTTGTCCGATGCCTTTAACGCTTTGAATAACACGTACTTGCTCGCTAGATATGGCGTTAATGAGTTCCGAAACGCTTAGCGAGGAGAGAATTAACCGCGCTGTATTTACTCCAACCCCAGAAACAGAGATCAGAAGTCGGAAAATAGTCCGCTCTTCTTCGCTAGAAAAGCCAAAGAGTAAATGGCCATCTTCTTTTACATGATAATGGGTGAGTAATGTAATCTCTTCTAATTCTTTAACATCCGTAAAGGTAGCTAATGAAATATGGATGTTGTATGCTACCCCGCCAGGGGTTTCAATAATGGCTAACGCAGGATTAATGCTCGTGAGTTTACCTCGTATGTAGGCTATCATTTTTTTCTATTTAATCGACTTCTAAAAATTGTGCTCAAGTTCTGGTTTCAAATTTCGAATGGCGCTACTCTTTCTCCTCTTTTTTCATAATCCGCAACGCTATTGAGTGCACCCCATGCATATCATAATTATTAGATTTTTGTAATATGCTAAATTTGTATAAACCTGTTTCGGAGAAGTACTTTTCAGGATATGCCTTTAAAGAGTAGGTCGTGATCCCGTTTTCGGTAGTTTTGGGTGTGCCAATATCTGCAAAAAGGAAAGTGCTAATGCGGTGCGACTCGCTTCCCGCTGGGGTATGAACCGATACGGTGGTTTCTAATTGGGAGAGTTTAAACGTTTCAGGGTCCACTTTTAAATCAAGAATCAAGGCATAAGGAGCTTCGCTTCGCGCAATCTCAGCTTCAAAATTTATGATCCTTTGCTCGAAATTCCAATTATGGTCAGAAAATGTTTTCTCTTTGTAAACAATTGGTTCATTGTTATGTGAACAAGAAGAGAAGAGAATAATGAAACATGAGAAAATAGCGAGAAGGCATTTAAATGTAAAAATGTTCATAATATTTTTTTGCATTGCTTTAATATATTTTTAGTTTTTATTATCTTTGCAGGATTGAATTGCAAATGTACAAATAAAACTAATATGAGAACTAAAAAAAAATACTATGTAGTGTGGATTGGCAATAACAGAGGCGTTTTTGATAGTTGGGATGCTTGCAAACAGCAAGTTACGGGCGTTGAAGGGGCAAAATATAAATCTTTCCCCACTAAAGTAGAGGCCGAGGATGCTTTTCTCTTAGGTTATAC
>CAYJOY010000082.1:0-8197 GCA_964371885.1 uncultured Lentimicrobiaceae bacterium
GTAAGTTAGGATGATCTTTGGCTTCGGTTAAACGCGCTACTGTGCCAAAAACAAAGAGATTTTCTTCGCCTCTTTCATTGTTTTGCCAAGGCAAAAGTGCTTTTATTCCTTCGGGTGAAAACAGTGTTGTGTCTACGCCGTTTTCTATTACCTGAACTTTGGTTTTTTTTAGGCGAAGATTGTTTATGAAGTAATCTTTAATAACATGATTAACGCAAGAAATTCCCTGTATAAAAGGGGAAAAAAATTGTATCCCTTTGCGAATATTACTGTATTTCTGGATGGAGTGTAAAGCATGTTCGGTATATACTAAACGCACGTTGGCAAGTTTGGCGGCGGGAAAGGCAAAAAGTAGCAAGTAGCCCGCTTGTACATGGAGCAAGTCAACCTTATGCTTCTGCAAAGCTTTATAGATTGTGTAAATGCTCTTTATTCTGCCCCCCTTTGCATCAAGTCCGACACTTGGAATATCCATGGATTTTGCACATAGTGCCAAATCACCGTCAACATCATAAAGGCTTGCAATAATACCATGAAAATGCTCTTTATTTTTTTGGATGACAGCAAGAGAGAGACGTTCGGCACCCCCCATATTCAGCGTGGTAACAAGGTGCATAACAACAGGTTTCATAGGATTTTCCTTATACTTTATTGAGGGCTTTGTTTTTCATCTGTGTAGCTTGCTTTTTGTTCGAGACGAGACTCAAGTACCTTGGCCGGAACACCGGCTACCACCGAATAAGGAGGGATATCCTTAGTTACAACACTACCCGCGGCAACAATACAACCATTTCCTACGTTTGCCATAATAATTGCCCCGGCACCTATCCAACAATCAGCTCCGATTTTTACCGTGGTAAAATTACTTTCTTGCATGCGAATGGGGGTGTTCACATCCTCATAACTATGCTGATTTTTTCCACTGGTAATACAAACCTGTGAAGCTAAAATAGTGTTTTTACCGATTTCGGCATTACCTATATTGCAAAGTGTTCCGATGCTTACGTGTTCAGCTATGCTTGCTTCGGTGTTTGAAAAGCTGGTCAGAAAGGCAATAGAAGTTCTTTGTGAAGTATTTTCTAAGGAAAGACGATAGAAAGCCGCACGAAATAAGATACCTAACTTTCCCGGAAAAAGTGCACAAAACTGGGACGCTCCTTGAAAGGCTTCATTTTTGCTCATAATAAAAGAGCTTAAACGCCAAAAAAGCCAAGGGAGCGTGGCAAAAATCAGAAATAATCCATGAATACCTTTATGCATCATAAATAGCCTCGTTTTGTATCAGAATAAAGAAAAAGGTGACATAAAATCATTGTGCGCCTCTTTTATTGACTACGATAGTGCCATAATGTCTTCATAAAGGTCTAATATACGTTGTGAGCGATTATAAGGGGTAAAATTTTCTTCTACAAGAAGTTTTCCTTTTGCTCCCATTTGTTGCCTTACTTCAGGGTCATTACAAAGTCTTAATAAGGCTTGTGTCAGTGCGCCTACACTTTGGCTTGGGATAAGTATGCCTGTTTCTTCATCTATAACGACTTCAGGAATACCGCCTACACGAGTGGCTATCAGCGGTAAGCCCATATACATTCCCTCCAAGGCCGCGTTCGGCATACCTTCGGTCGTAGAGGGCATAACCTGTATATCAAGAGCGTTATAGTAATTGGCTGTGTCTTGTACATGCCCTACAAAAGAGCAGTTTTTTTCTAGCCCCAAGTTTTTTACAACGGTTTGCAAATGTTCGTATTCTTGTCCATGTCCTACAACCAAAGCATGCACTTTTTTGCCGTGAGTCAGAACGTTTGCCATGGCATTAAAGTACATTTCATGCCCCTTTTCAGGGCTCAACCTACCGATAATGCCGATAGCTAAACAATCGTCTGCAATGTTAAGACTTTTGCGAATTTCATCTCTTGATCTTGTGACAGTAAGTTCACTGGGGGCAAGTGCGTTAGGAATAACGATGGCACGTTTACGCAAAGGTGCAATCAGCCTTGAACGAAGAGATTTAGACACCGCGACAACTTTCGTAGCTTTTAAAAGTAAAATATTTTCTAAAACAGCGTAGGCTCGAACACGCATATTTTCGTGCGTCCAACCATGCACAAAGCCAATCCAAGGCAGTTTTGTTCTGCGATGTAACAAGTAGCAAAGCATATGACTTTTATAGCCATGGGATTGAAGGATTTCAATGTTTTTTTCACGAATAACTTGCAAAGCTTGATCGACCAAGTTAAAATCAAAGGTTTTGCGTTGCAACAGTTGCTCCATGGGGGCGCCTGTGCTTTTGATAACCCGCACATAATCTGTTTCGTTGCATTCTAGCGGTAATTTGTAGTTTATCACAACAGGGTTGCAGCCTTCAAGTCCGCCGTAGCGTAAAAATTGTTCTAATCCCTTCCCTGGTCCACCTAAAATACCGGTTGCCATGGCTATAAAAATATTTCGCTTATTCATGTTTTTCCTCGGCTTGGTGCTTTTTCCGTAAAGCTACTTCAATCCATTCACTCACAAGTTCTGCCTTGTCTTCCCATGATTCTCCGACAAGGCTTTTGGCGCGCAAATCTTCATCTACTCTTTGGGTAAGGGCATTTTCTATGGCAGAAATAAATGCCTCACCTTTTTCGGCAATATTGATAACATCTTGAAAACGAAAGACCTCGTTCATGGGGGTTGTTACAATAGGTTTGCCGGTGGCGATATATTCCCGCAGTTTTAAAGGGTTTGCGGTTTGAGTATGCTCATTGACGTGATACGGTATGATAGCCACATCAAAGCAAGAGGCATAGCGAGGTAACTCTTCGTAAGCAACAGCATCAATCCAGTGAAAGTTTGAATAGCTTTCCAATCTTTCAAGAGAAATCCGCTTTGTGCCAATGCAGGTAACTTGCCACGTAGGATTACTATGCAAAATTTGTTCCACAAGTTCTGTGTCAAAATGTTTATCAATAAGACCATAGAAGCCTATAATGGGATTGGTGAGATCTTTAAGAGTGGGAGGGACTTCATGTGTTTCTTTGGCTTTTGCAAAGTGGGGAATATCCACTCCATGTGTCAGAAGTTCTGTCCTGCCTTTTTCGTTATGACGAGAATTACAAAGAGAGTCGGAAACGGCAAAGACAAGGTCAGATTTTTCAAGTAGCGAGTCTTCAAGGCCTTGTACCAGCTTGGGTTGATTCATGCCTGGCCAATGAATAAAGTCATCCACACAATAATAAACCACCAAATCTTCCCCCAGTTTTCCACAGTAGTCGGCCGCCAAAGGTTGAGTGGTAAGCAAAATTGGATCTTGAAAGTTCCATTCTGACGCTGCAGTTTGCACTGCTTTGATAACACTTTTTGCATTAAATTCTCTGATAGAAGTGTAATTATTGTAAGGAATCATAAAAGGAGAAATAATGCGCAAGTTAGGATGTGTTTCAATGGTCCCTTCCGTGTTTTTGGGGCGAAGCCATGAAGTCACTTTACCAAAGGCTCGTTTTATATCATAAAGATTAAGCCTTGGTGTACGCATTCCGATGGTGTTGACCCATAGTAATTTATTGTGGGGGAGCAAATGCTGCATGATATGCTGACAACTAAAGGGGTGGCGTCCCCAGTCGTCAGAGAAAACAATAAAATTTTTATTTTTGAGCATATGTTATTCCTAGGAGTAAATTCCCGATAGACTAAGCGAAATTAAAAATTATAAGCTACATAAAACAGGTTTGCTATATTGTTTGCAATTGCGTGCTAATGACCTGTCAGGAAAGGGCAAAATGCACACTATTGATTTATCTATAAATAGGTATTATAAATTTTAGTGTCGATATAGTCGTGTTTATGTAAATAAAAATACCTAGCTGAAAGATACTAACAAAGATAATAAACTCGGTCAATAAACTTTGATAGGAGGTTAGCGCTCTCGTAAGTACGCAAGGTTTTTTAATATGACATACATACAGGCGACTGCAAGCATGCCTTGCCCTATACCGACCAAAACAATACTAAAATAATCAGGACTTACATAATCTTTTATAAAGTAGTAGAAAATGAGCTGCACCAGGCATGTTGGAAAAATCGCAAAAAAAAGATTTTTATAGTATAGGATGAGCGGTATATTGGCAATCTCGCATATTTTTTTGGGTAACCAAGCAAATCTAAAGATAAAACAAAAAATACACATTGCCCAGCCAACACCGGCAAGTCCAAAAAAATATAAGAAAAATATACTGGAAAACACGATGCAAACACCTTCATATAGGGTGAGTTTTGCAAGAAGATGTTGTTTTTGGACTCCTATTAAATAGGAGCAGACAGGCAAAGAGCCTTGTTCTGCAAGAGCCGCCAAAGCCATTGGAGTCAGCAAAATAGAAATAGTTGCGAAATCTTGTCCTACCCAGCGGATAAAGAAAAGATTTCCATAGCAAATCAGACCCAAAGAAATAATAGAGCTTATGCCATAACTTAAAAAGATAGAGACAAGCAATGTTTGCTTAGATTTTGTACTTTCATTTTCTGATTGTAGTTTGCTAAAATAGGGATTTAATATCCCAAAAACCGACAGTAGTAAATCATTCATATATCTAATGAGTTGATTTGACAGAGAGTAGAAGGCAACCACAGAAGCAGAAAGAAAGGCGTTTATTAAATATATTTGTGTGGAGTTTCGCAATATTGAACCGAGTTGGTTGAGGAAAAGGCTTTTTCCAATGCTAAAAATAATACTTTTAAAAGGATTGTATAAGAAGGAGGAAAAAGAAGGAACGTGCAGGTATGACCTTGCAAAAAAGAGATTCAAAAATGATTCCAATAAAAAACTTATCGCATGGATACAAGCCATATGAATAATGTTTTGTTCCGGTGTGTAGTCAGCACTGATAAAACAAAGACTGGCTATACTACTTGTCAGCACGCGAAGCATAGCAGTCAATGCCAGCGTTGTCCATTTCATCTGACCTGCCAAGAATCCGTGAGATATATTAAGGATTTGAAAAGTGCCAAAGCCTAAAGTAAAGGTAAAAAGGCTTATAAAAAAGCTATATTTTTTTATATACTGATTATCGTTGAGGTAGTAATAGCAACAAGCTATACAGAGTGCACAAAAAAAAGCCAACAAAGCAAACTGGATGGCGGCAACCAAGATTTTATTCACTAAATCGTTGTCTTGTTGACTTACTGCTTTGGCATATATGGATGAAATAGAATTCGAGCTTGCAAGATTGAAGAGAGCAAAATAAGGTATCAGTGAAGCTATAAGTGCCCAAACTCCATATACATCTGTTCCCATGGATCGCAAAATGTGAGGGGTAACCGTAAAAGCGGATATAATCCCAACTGAGAACACCATGAGACGTATGGTGGAATTTTTCAATAAATAGGAAAAGCTACTCATGTTTGGATACTCCTGGGTATTGCGCAGTAAGAATGAGTGGAAGCTCTATATCGTGAGTTTCCAAAAGGACACTAAAAATCCTGTAAAGTTATCTACAGAAAAGAACGGTGTGTCCATAATAACATCAAGAGGTTATAACTATCAGGTTTTCGTAGAAATATATTGGACGAAACTTTTCTCTCAAACTACGATATTATAAAAAAAATGGCAAGAAAGAAGTTTTTTTTAATTTGATAAACCACGTCATTCCAATTTGCTTACCCTAGGGGTGGAAAAACTCCCCCTTTCCTCAAAAAACTTTAATCATGGGTTGGTAAATTTTAAAAAAGGAGTTTTTTATTATATCAGATTGTTAGGTTGAGAGCATTTCCAAGAAAACATAATTCTGTCTATAATTTTTGGAATGGCGTGAAAGAGAATTTGATAAAATAATGAATATGTGCCGAATTACCCATTTACTTTTTATATAAAAATAATGTATAGTGTTGACAGGCAATTAAAAAGGAGGAAGATTATGCGTATTTTTGTGTACTTATTGTTTTTTTTGACAACTGTTATCATGCACTTAGTTTTTTCTCAACATGCCTCAGCGTTACAAAACATGTTTAGCATGTAGTTGTTCGCTCGGTCATAAAAGAAATTGATTGTTTGCAACAAGCGCCAACGCAAACATATCATGACTTTTAGACGTATGAAATTTTCTTTGCGAAAAGATAGATTTTTATATCGCAATGACTTAATTTGATTTTTTAGAAAATAAGAAAACGCTTTTTTGGAAACAAAAAAGCGTTTTCTTATATATTTACTCTATAATTTGCATAATACGTGTAGGCGATCTTTCCAAATTAAAGCATTGTCTGAATTATTTTTTATTGGAAATGCTTTAATTGGATTTGGAAAGATAGCTTAGCCACTAACGTTGAATTATTGAATATACGCGAGTTCCATCTTTATGGAAGAAGATAACACGTAAAGGGGTGTTGGGATCCGCAAGAGCTCCGTTATCCTGTACATAGAGATTTAAAGGAGTTTCAGCGGAAACATCAAGGCTAAAAGATGCATCGTCAGGGTTTACAACAGTGTCACCCTGTTGAACTTTAAGTAAACCTTGGGCATTAAGTTTTACATCTTTTGTTTTCCAACTCGCCAATTTCCCACCGAAGCTTTCGAGGCGAATAGCAATGAGAGGGCTTTTACCAAAAGCAATAACTTGTACACAAGAATCTTCTTTTTGGTCGGGAGCGAAAGCTGTTAAGCTCATAGTATCTTCTGTTGTAGGCATAATGAGTGCTTTACCGGGTTTTTGGGGGACGGGGGCAGTAACCATATTTATGGTGTCACTAGGTTTAGTGTCGGCAACTTTTTCACCCTCGGCTTGTGAAGCCTCTACAGGCTCTGCAGGTTGAAGGCTTTCCGATGCAGTCGTTTCGGGAGTAGTCGTTTCGGGTGTCACTGCTTCTGGGGCAGTAGTCTCGGGTGTCACTGCTTCGGGAGTAGTCGCTTCCGGAGTCACTGTTTCTGGAGTAGTCGCTTCGGGTGCGGTAGCTTCGGGTGCAGTGGTTTCAGATGAGCCTTTTGCTGTGAGGGCATTTGCCGCATCTATAATACTTGTTTTTCCGGGGATACAAATCGCTTTAAGGTGTAACTTGTCGAGTTGACCTGTCATGGCAAACATTGCAACTTCTTCAACTTTTGTGGGAGCTGCAAGGCCTGTACTGATTTTTAGGGTGCCCGGGGTATTGATACATTGTTCCACGGCTGCAGTGTTTTCGTCACCGAAGTTGGGGATAACCATTGGAAGCATTTGTTTTACTTGTCCCAAAATCATTTGTAAACTGGCATCCAAAGGTTGATCGCTTTCTTTACTCAGAATCGAAAGAGCTATGGGTAACAGTCCTTTATCTTCCAAAGTGTTTTCAGCGTTTACAAGGCTTGTTTCGGGAAGCCAAGCCATTACATCTGCCATGCTGACATTGTACGAATCAGATTCAAGAAGTTCAAAGGCTTTGGCAAGTACGGCATCGGGTAAGATAAGATTAATGTCTACATCATTCATGGCGACATTTTGTGCACCGAGAGCAAAGCCGAGGTTGCTGGCGTTTTGCTTATTTACCAACTCTATATTAAAGGCTGTATCGGCAATAAGGCCTTTGCCTAAGTAGTCGGAAACCATGGCTTGTTCAGTTTGGCTGAGGCCGAGTTGTTCGAAATCAAGCTTTAGGCCGCGAAGGGCGGTAGCAATGCTTATTTTTGATTTATTTTCAAAATCGGCATAGCTTACATAGTCCACGCCTTGTAGGTCAACCGCTATAAGTTCATTGCCCGCTTGGCTTATTTTGATATTTAAGCCTTCAAAGTTCATTTGGGTGTTGAGTAAAAGCTTAATAAAGTCTTTTGAGTAGGCGGTAAGCTTTGCTTTGTGATCTTCATTGAAGATATTCATGATAAAAGCAGGATCGTTGGGGTCTTGGGCAATGACCTGCGGAATATACTCAACCATAAAGGCGAAGAGGGAAGGAGAAAGGGATTTTACAGAGTTCCAAACCATTTTGTCGGTAGTACTTTCAGTGGTAATTCCGTCAGGGCTTGTATTTGCAGAGTACATACCATTAATAACAATAGAGCGAATTTCTTTAGAGCTAACATCTTCAATTGTCATTTTTTTTGCTTTGGCAAGCGATGTGTTTTTTTGTCCTGCCACTTCTGTTTCTGTCTTTACTTCGTGGCTTGTGTAAATAATTTTATCGATGGTGGTATCCATCAAAGCTGTGAAAAATGCTTCATCGTAGGCTTTTTTACCAAGAACAAGCAATTTACCGAGAT
>CAYJOY010000083.1:0-2633 GCA_964371885.1 uncultured Lentimicrobiaceae bacterium
ATAATTATATTCGTATTATTTTTGCTGCCAAATTAAAAACAAAAATTATCATAAAAAATTAAGTATGAAAAAACTATTTTTAACATTAGTTGCTGCTGCAATGCTCATGGTAACCGCGCAAGCGCACCCGTCTCCTATGCAAATTACCAGCAAAGCAGCTATTGATGCGGTATTGCAAGAGTTACAAGATGCTAAAAAATCTGGCTGCGAAGTATTTGTGGGTTCGCACGGTTCAGCCGCCACTATTGCAGAGGTAGATTTTCAAATAGCGTATCTTACTACATTAAAAGAGTTAATAGCTAAAAATACTACCGTAGAGGCATTCACAAAAGCGCTCAATGCCGCTTATCCTAATTTAGCAGGTACTGAAAACGTAGCCGAAATGGCATCTAAACTATACCAAAAATAGAGACTGTATTTGTTTTTATAAAAAAAGCGCCACTGGTCGATGATTCGGCAGTGGCGCTTTAAATTATTGGGGACTTCTAATAATTGCTTTACCAGATTTAATTAGTTTTTACCATTTTTCAAAGTGTACCTTTTCTGGTTTCCATTTATCTTTTACCACTTTAGGCTTGTCGGGATAGCCCATAGAGATAATGCACAGCGGGGTGATATATTCAGGAATTTGCAGCAACTCACGCACCCCTTCAATGGCATGTTGGTGAGGATGGGTGGTGGTCCAAACGGCACCCACGCCAAAATACTCGGCGGCTAATAGTATGTTTTGTGTTACCGCCGCCGCATCTACATCCCAATAAACTGAGCCTACGCGGTCATCATTATCGGTAGCGGGGCGTGCGCACACTATAATAGCTGCGGTGGCATCGTTGAGTTTCCCCGCCGCGTATGGTTGAGCTTCAGAAAGTTTAAAGAGCATCTCTTTGTCGCGAACTACCACTAACTCCCACGGTTGAATATTTTTGCCGCTAGGGGCCGCCATGCCCGCGCGTAAAATCAACTCCATGGTATCTTCAGGAATAATCTGATCGGTATAAGAACGGACACTTGTGCGGTTCATAATAATATGCAGGGCATCTTTCTCGGCAGCAATGGTTTCCGTTTCTGTCTCCACAGGGGTTTTGCTACTGTTAATCACTTGCAGCAACACTAGTGCCACTGCCAAAAGTAAGGTTAAAATTTTCCAAATGTGTTTCATGGAGGTTATTTTTATTATAAATTAATGTTAATAATATGATTAATTTTCTTTTTTTATTGCGGCAAAAGAATATTTTTTTAAAAAAGGCAGAGATTGGTACACCTCCGCCTTTTAACACTTTATATTTTTTGCCAATTTTTAGCGGTTTCTAAAAATGGTTGGTTTTTTACCAATTGAATTTTTGAGGAGGATTTCCCGAGAAATCGGCAATTTCGCCTTCTCCTTCTGCCATGTAAAACACCTCTAGTAGTGGATTATCGGCAGTTTGATAAATTTGTTTTACAATAGGAATCTGTAAGCACTCCGTTTTTACCGCGAGGTTATTTTCAAAGGTGGCTTTTCCACTCAAGCGTGCCCACGAGAAATCGGGCGCCGATACGGTTAACTCGAACCATGGGTTATTTTTGAGCTCTTTCGACACCGACTTTTCGCAGTTGGTGCAAAACCAAATCTTTCCGTCGAATGCGGTGGCAAACATAAAGGGTCTACATTTAGCTTTTCCGTCTAGTCCCACGGTAGCTAAATATTGCACAGGATTGTTCTGTAAGTATTGGATTAATTCTTGCATGATGATTAGAAGTTAAATTTTCCATTTTGATTTTTCCAAGTCGATTCTTCTGCAATGGTTTCAATCACATCCCAATGTTCTGCAATTTTACCATTTTCCACACGGAATAGGTCGTAGAATGAGGTAGGAACGCCCCCTTCAGCGCCAAAAAGGCCTTCGCTTACTACTAATACAAAATTCCCTTCACCCAACACTTTGTGAATGCGGTCGTATTGCATCGTGATTTTATTTTCGGCCATCCAGGTTAATGCTTTACCTAGCCCGCTGAGTCCATCGCCAAACGAGGGGTTGTGTTGAATATAGAGATCGCCGTTAAAATAAGAGGCCAATTTATCAGGATTTTGTCCCATGAGTACATCTTTTACAAACTGCTCTACTAATGTTTTATTCGTAGCTGTTTTCTCAACATCTGTAATTTCGGTGGTGCCGTCTATCATGGTGTGTCCGCTAGGGTTAGGTTCGGCTGGTTTGGGTTGTAAATTGTCCCAATGTTCCACAATTAGTCCATCTTCGTATCTAAAAATATCGAAGGCAATTTTCTCCCCAAAGAAATTGTATTCGGTATGTGCAAACACATAGTCACCATCTTGAAAAATTCGCACGGTGTTTACTTTGGCTGGTTCAGGATAGTTAGCCAATTGTCCTAATAATTCGCCAAATCCTGCTAAACCATCGCCTGCGCCAAGGTTATGTTGGGTGTAATTTTCGGCATTAATAAAAGCAACTGGCTCTTGTGCACCTGTTTCAATAGATTTTAACACCGCCAATGTTTTCTCTTTTTCACTGGGTTGCGCTACCTCTTCGGTTGCATCTGCAGCAGTTGCTTCTGAAGCCTCGTTCCCTTTTGGTTGTCCGCAAGAGACTAAAGTCATCACTAATGAGGAGGCTAAAACTGATAATAACAAA
>CAYJOY010000083.1:2643-8127 GCA_964371885.1 uncultured Lentimicrobiaceae bacterium
TCTTTTTCATTGTTCTTTATTTTTAATGAATAATTAAATTGACGCGGCGAAGATAGGGGTAAAAATCGTAATTATCAAGTAGGTACGAATGCGTTTGATAGTTACCTTCAAGTAACTATTGTTGATTATAAGCGCTTTAAATATTCATTTTTTGCAAAAAATATAAAACAACACATTTGTTATATAATTATATAACTTTTTTATTTATTTCTGCACCATGAAAAAAAATCATTGCTTATAAAAATTATTTCAGCTATTCATTTAAAAAAGAATATTATGCAGCCAAAAGAAATAAGTAACGACATGTATGACATTAGTGGAATGCACACTTAACGCAAGCCGAATTGGCACAACGTGTGGGGGTGGACAAAGGGTATATTTCAAAGGTAGAACGAGGAATTACCGTTCCCACCATTGCAACATTCTACAGAATTGTATCTGCATTAGGGTTAAGTGTTGAATTACGACCGGTGTAATTTCCATTAGATGTAAAAAAAGAATATCTTTGCAGCCATTAAACTTTTTAAATCATACCATGAAAAACAGTACCGCCCTCGACCCTCATAACCCACAGTGCCCTATTAGAAACATTTTAGTTCGTATCGGAGAAAAATGGTCATTATTAGTTTTGTTTACCCTTCAGCGCAACGGCACGCTCCGTTTTAGGGAGTTGCTCCGTTACCTTCCCGATATTTCTCAGAAAATGTTAACCGCCACATTGCGCACCTTGGAAGAAGATGGTTATGTATTACGCAAAGTGTATGCCGAGGTACCCCCAAAAGTGGAGTATACCCTTACCGACCGCGGACAGTCGTTGTTGCCGCACATTAACTCGTTGGTAAAATGGGCAAAAGATAATATGGAAGATATAATGGCTGACAGAATGAAGGGGTGATAAAAGCTTATGTTTGCATTATGGCATACCCCGACACGTCATCCTTCCCATAGCCGACGTCATGACGGCCTTCGCGTTGCAATCTTTTGAATACAATGGCCTCATTCATTTTCAGGAGGTTGCAGAGTAAATCAGCAATGACGCCGTCAAAAGGAAGGAAGCGCGCCGTGACGTTTAAAAAAAGGAGAGCTACCATGAAGTTTTCAAAAGTAAAAGTGCTCCCCAATCATTAAGCATTAAAAATTAAGCATTAAAAAAAATCCTATATTTGCATTCTCAAAAACCAAGTACTATGACCTCAGCACCACGCAAGTATCCTATTGGAATCCAAAACTTTGAAGATTTAATTACTTCAGGATGTGTATACGTAGACAAGAGCGATTTAGTCTATGAATTAGTCAATTCTGCACGCGTAGCCTTCCTTAGCCGCCCGCGCCGCTTTGGAAAAAGTTTGTTAGTTTCTACATTAAAGGCTTATTTTGAAGGAAAAAAAGAGCTCTTTAAAGGGTTGACCATAGAGCAATTGGAAAACAAATGGCAGAAATATCCCGTATTACACATAGATTTTAGTCAATCGAAATTTACTAATGAACAGCAGTTTAAAGATGAAGTGCATGATATGCTATCGCGTTGGGAAGAACAATACGGAAAACGCGAAACCACAAAGAGTTTTGGGAAACGCTTTGCTGAAATTATTAGCCGCGCTGCCCAACAAGCAGAAGGAGATGCAAAAGCGGTCATTTTAATAGATGAATACGACGCTCCACTTTTAGATGTACTCAATAATGAAAAAGAAAGGGCAGCTATTAGACAAGTGCTACGTGACTTATTCAGTCCACTAAAAGGGCAGGGGGAAAACATTAGTTTTCTCTTCCTAACAGGCATTACCAAATTTAGCCAGTTGAGTATCTTTAGCGAACTCAACCACTTGCTAAACATAAGCATGTTACCACAGTACGCTGCCATTTGTGGCATTACAGAAGAGGAGTTATTCTCTAATTTTAAAGAAGACATTGCCCTTTTGGCTGACGAAAACGGAGAGAGTTATGAAGAAGCAACAGCCCATCTAAAATATCATTACGACGGCTATCATTTCTCCGAAAAATCGCCAGACATGTACAATCCATACAGTTTGTTACAAGTTTTAATGACTAAAAAGTACGACAATTACTGGTTCAGTAGCGGTACCCCCACCTTTTTATTAGATCTTCTTCAAAATAAAAGTATTAACATAGATGAATTAGAAAATAGAGAATTAAAGTCAACTCAATTTAATGCCCCAATTACCGATGCTTTAGAGCTCATTCCTACTTTCTACCATAGCGGTTACCTCACCATAAAATCGTATCATCAACGACACGGAATATATACCCTTGGAACTCCTAACGAAGAGGTGCGTGTAGGGTTAGTAGAATCGTTATTACCAAGATTACTGCCTAAAATTTTAAGTGATAGCAATTTAGATATTTATAATTTTGTTAAAGACTTAGAAAAAGGGGACATTGAATCTTTCTTAAAACGGCTACAAGTATTTTTCGCCAATATTCCATACGACCTCAACAACAAATCGGAAAAACACTATCAAACTATCTTTTACATATTTACCACGCTAATAGGACAATATGTAGAGGCGGAACATAGAACCGCTACGGGGCGCATTGATATGTTGATACGCACTCCCGACAATTTGTATCTTTTTGAGCTCAAACTCAACTACACCGCGCAAGATGCCTTAGACCAAATAAACCAAAAAAGATACTACACTCCATTCGAGTTGGGCAACCAAAAAGTGATAAAAGTGGGTGTAAATTTTGATGACACCACGCGCACTATTCGAGATTGGTTGGTGGAATAAAACGGGTTGAACAAGATTTTTTCTGACCTCCTAAATACATCACATAGCGCACTGAGTAAATCATTTATTTTATACAGCAACATAATATTGATAGTGTCATAAAAATCATTACCTTATATATAGTTTATTGATTATAAAATAAATAAAAATTAAATTCAAATCTTTTCTTTAATAATAACCCTATAGCAATGCTTCAAAACTAAATGTACAACCTTCAATCAATAAAAGAATTACTAAACGCCTTAGCCCTTGGGAAAGAGCTTTTGGGGGAGATGTTTAGCAAACGCAAGTCGTTCGATTATCGCTACTCGCAAGCGGTAGAGCTTATTGAACAAAACACAGAAAAACTTTGTGGCGGCCATCAACAACATAGAGATGGATGTTACCGACAGCAAAAACGCTGCGGTTACTTTGCTCAAAAAGATAAAAGAGTTTAACGACGATAACGCCCTATCACTCGGTGCGGCCAATCTCTTTTCGGTAAATGAAGATAGAGAAAAGAACAACGAAAAAGCGGTGGAACTTTTGCGTCAACTCGTGAAAGAGATGAAGCAAGCGAAAAATTCTGAAATAAAACTTACCGATTCGTTCGAACTTAGTTTCAGAATTGAGGAGAATGGAAACGATACTGGCTGGGTAGAGAAACTAACCAATGTCGGCTCAGAAGGGACAGATGTTTTGGTGAAAGCGATGATAAATATTATGTTGCTTAATGTATACAAAGAGGGTGCCTCGCGAAAGTTTAAAGATTTTAAACTACACTGTATGATGGATGAAATAGGAAAACTACACCCCACCAACGTAAAAGGGATACTCAATTTTGCCAACGACCGTAATATTATGCTCATTAATGGTTCACCTACTGAGAGTACGCCGCTCAACTACAAGCACATCTTCAAAATTAGTAAAGATGAAAACAAAAAATCAATCGTAAAGCGCATTATCTCTAACCCCAATGGATAAACCCACTATAAACATTGCCAAAAAACTGCAGCAGCTCATTGCTGGCGAATGCATCACAAAAAGCTCTGCTAATCACAAGATTATAGAGACTATGATTACTGAGGGAGTATTGTTAGTTAAGCTACAAGGGAGGAGCAGGAAATACATTTATGCTCCCAATTCGAATGCGCTTACCTCTTATTTAAGTAATCAACTAGGAATAAACAGTATAGAAATTTACATTGCCAATTTAGAGTATGGCACTTCGCGAGCTGAAAACATTGTAGCCGCATCAGACTCTAAGTTGCAAAGTCGCAGAACTTTTAAAGGGTTTATGGTGAACTGTATCTCACCGATAGAAACCCAACTTCATGGTAAAACCTTTACTATTAATCCTCAAGAAGGGGCTTTTGCCTACATTCACGATTTCGAGCAATTTATCATCCCAAAAAACACTGTAATTGTAGGCATAGAGAATGCCGAGAATTTTAGATTTATACACCAGCAAAAGCATTTATTTCCTTTCGAATCGGTGTTATTTGTGAGTCGCTACCCACAATCGAAAGATCTAATTTCGTGGCTATTGCATCAACCTAACTCATACCTACATTATGGTGATTTCGACTTTGAGGGGATACGAATTTTTAGAGATGAGTTTTACAAACATCTTGGCAAAAGAGCCTCATTTTTCACTCCAAACCATATTGAAAGTCTTATTTCAAAATACGGAAATTCAGAACTATACATCGCTCAATATAAAAGCAATGCTTCCGAAAATTTGGCTCTTAATAATGATCTTCGAAAGTTAATTGCCCTTTTTAATCAATACAAAAGGTGTTTGGAGCAGGAGGTGTTGATAAGTAACCTGCAAAATCATTAACCGCGCCACACCCCTACATCTCCTTCACCTCCGAAAAGCGGTCGCTTGCTATTTTAGCCACGGCTGGTTTTCCTTTATATTTAAATGATGATGAGTTACCAACCTCACCATTAACACTTTTATTTACAGTGATTGTTCCATCACTATGGCCTGAAACTTCCATTTTAACCTCCTCACATGAAAAAGGGAAGCCACTAAGTTGGCTAAATGTGGTGAGTTGCAAATTACAAAGAGGAGCACTGCCAGAAAGTTCTAGTGAAGAATGCGACGAGCATACCATCTCCGCTTTTTGTTGCGCGGTAATGGCCCCTTTAAAATAGGAATGGCCATCACAGGTTAAGTTTACGTATTTTGCCGTAATGTTACCCTCAAAGTCCGAAAATGAACTGAGCGTAATCTCGTAACTTTCGCAACTAGACGCGTTGTTAGTTATAGTTACCGATGAGTGCGAAGAGCAGTCAATCTCCGCTTTGAGTTGCGCGGTAATGGCCCCTTTAAAATCAGAATGACCGCTGATAGTTAGCGAAATATTATCGGCTGAAATATCTCCTTTAAAATTAGAAAATGTGTTCATAGTTACGGTGTAATCGGGGAAGGAGTGCAATGCTTTTTCCACCTCTACTTTACTATGACTCTTTGCGGTAATGGTATGGTATTGCGCGGCGGAGACCATCACTTCCATAAAAACATGATTGTACTGTCCTGGTGCTAGTGAGATGGAAAGTGTATTGTTTTGATCTGTCACCATTAATTTTTCCATGCAACGTGCATCGCCGCGAATGATAAAAGCCCCTTTATTTACCGTATCAGAAAGAATGAGTGTGATAAAAGAGCTTACCTCCACCGCTTGAATATGGGGGGAATGTGTGCGGTTTTCTGTAATAATAGATGGATTTTTACTTTTATTAGTAG
>CAYJOY010000084.1:0-8121 GCA_964371885.1 uncultured Lentimicrobiaceae bacterium
AATCTCCCCTGGTAGGTATACAAGTTATTATAGGGTAAAGCAAATTCCATGGAATCCTGATTGGGACGACCCAGACTTTTTTTGGGGTGGATTAAATGAGGAAGGAGACCATGTGCTTACTGCTATTCCATCTAATTTTGACGATAGATGGATGGGAATTGTTAACCTAACTCCGCCAAATGCTGAATATCCTTTTAGTTTTGCTTTTTATGGAAATAATTATGATAGAGTTACGCCAAGTACCAATGCAACACTTAGTTTTGCAGAACCCCCCACAGGGGGGTCTGGATATGCATTCAACGTCCCTATCCCCAATACCACGAGCCCTACCTATAATTTTATTCCTACTAATAATCATAAAAATACTATTATGGGCGTCCTGCAAGACACCGACCCCGGAGTACCAGCAGGAAGAGAACCCAACTCGGGAATATATTATGGGCTTGATGGTGAATATCCTTGCCGAACATTCGAAAACTCAAACTATAGACTACCTCTGTATGGGTGTAATGCTGACGATGAAAGTACATACAAAATTCTAATGTATGAAGGGACAAATACTATTGATTTGCTTATAAAAAAACGTACAGTTTGTGCTAGTTGGAATGATGGAAGTGGCATAGCAGGGATACTAAGTGAGCGTGGTAACCAAGCGGTAGTACCTCCAGGAAGAAATACGGGAGCATGGACAGCGCAAAACGAAGCGTGGCGCTTCACCCCCATAACTCCGCCCGAGGCTAAGGTGAATTGGTATGAGTTAGGTAGTGATTATAATGAAGCCAATATACTAGCTACAGGTATAGACTACCCAATGCCAGCACCACGCGAAGATGTGGGTATTGTTGCCGAATTGGTGTTCGAAACATCAAGCGAGATCACCTATAAACTATACGATACCGTTTATATAACCGCAGATGTCCCCCCAATTGTAGTAACTGCCGATCCAGATACCGCCTGCTTTGGAGAAACCATAGAGCTATTTGTAACCACGCAAGAAGAGGATTCGGCTCATAGAATAGATTTCGCATATTGGAGCGATACGCTAGATAGATTTGGAAATTTAATTAGGCCATTTGTTGATGAAAACGGCGATACGATAAGCAATATCAGATTCCCAGTAGTAGTACTTGAGGAGACCGTCGGGGATAGCAATTGGTATTATTGCAATGTAATTTTCGATAACGGATTTAACCTCGTCGATTCTATCCAGATATTCTCATCCGATATAGATAGTATTTTTCTTACCGCCTCCGACACCATAATTTGTGAGGGAGAAACGGTATCGCTCAGTGTAGAGACAGAGGCCCCGAGATTCCAATGGGATCAGTTCCAGAATGTAACAGCCAACACTACACAAGTAACCCCTCTCGCCGATATTACCTATTCGGTAACCTCTTTTACAGCGCAAGATTGCCCCGCACAAGACTCCATTACAATTAATGTAAACCCTAATCCGAACGCCTCTTTTGTCCCCAACCCCCCAATACAATATGTAGAAGATGAACGCGGTGAAATATTGTTCCAAAACCTATCTACACCTACCAGTGGCCTTACTTACCTTTGGAATTATGGAGACCCATACTGTATCCCGGCCGAAAATGAATCGACAGCTATTGATGGCTTCCATAACTATACTAAAGCGGGACGCTTTACAGTAACGTTAACCGTTTCGAGCGAAGAGGGTGAATGTGTAGACTCCACATCAACAGTAGTAAGGGTACAAGAGCCTTACGACATTTTCTTCCCCAACTCGTTCACCCCTAATGGTGATGGAATTAACGATGTATTCGGACCAAAAGGTCGTGGCGTCGACACCGAAGGGTACGATATGAAAATATATACCCGTACAGGCGAACTCATATTCCACTCCACATCGCTCTTCGACTACTGGGATGGTAGATTCTCCGACGGAAAAGCGGCACCAGGAGGCGTATATGTATATACCATCATTGCACAAAATATGGATAAAGTGCCCAAAACATACAATGGTACTATAACGCTAATTAGATAATTTAAAAAAGGTTCCTTCGGGAACCTTTTGTTTTACAAAGCAAACGCAAGATTACATAAAAAAGAACCCTCAAAATATAATCCTCAAAATCTCGTTTCCTTAAGGTAAAAAAAATAAATATGGATACTCACGAAAATATAACCTACGAAGAAGCATTTCATGAAGCGAAATCGATCGTCGATAAGATTCAAAATACTGAAGTTTCAGTAGATGAATTGTCAAAATTAGTAGATCGCGCCAGCCTTTTATTAAATATTTGTAAATCGAAATTGAAAATAAAGCAAGCAGAGATACAAGAAAAAATCGAAAAAATTCAGTCATAACTATGTTTCAATTAGTATCGGAAGAGATAGATTGGTATTGCGAAGAGCACACTACCCCAGAGCGCGAGTTGCTCTATGCTTTAAATAGAGCAACCCATTTAAAAGTGCTCCGATCGCGCATGTTATCGGGGAAATTGCAAGGGCAGTTCCTCGCTTTTATAGCAAAAATGGTGCGCCCACAAAATATTTTAGAAGTAGGCACCTACACTGGCTATTCGGCACTGTGCCTCGCAGAGGGCTTGGAAGAATGTGGGCAGTTACATACAATAGATATAAATGAAGAGTTTGCGGAAGTGGCGCAGAATTATTTCAATAAGTCGCCCTATAAAGAACAAATTCATCTTCATATAGGGGATGCTAAAGCCATTATCCCCACCTTGGAACCTGTTTGGGATCTGGTTTTTATAGATGCTGAAAAAAAAGATTATCACGACTATTACGAAGCCATTCTTCCTAAAGTAAGAAAAGGGGGCTTTTTGTTGGTTGATAACGTGCTGTGGAGCGGAAAAGTAACAGAACCCATTAAAGAGAATGACAAAGAGACCCAAGCCATTGTCAATTTTAATCGTTATGTGCATGAGGATGCACGTGTAAAAAATGTAATGCTCCCCTTTAGGGATGGTATTTTATGTATAGAAAAGTTATAGTATGAGAATTGATATTTTAACCCTTTTCCCCGAAATGTTTGATGGGGTTTTTTCTGAATCGATTATTAAGAAAGCACAAAATAGAGCATTAATATCGCTTCATACTCATAATATAAGGGATTATTCGTTAGACAAACATCGCCGAGTAGACGACTACCCTTTTGGAGGTGGTGCAGGTATGGTAATGATGATAGAGCCTATTGCCCGTTGCATAGAACAGTTAAAAAGCGAAAGGAACTACGATGCTATTATATATATGGCTCCCGATGCCCCAACATTCAATCAAACAAAAGCCAACGAATTGTCGTTAAAAGAAAATTTGATGATACTCTGCGGCCATTATAAAGGTATTGACGAGCGCGTACGAGAACTTTTTATTACTGAAGAGATTAGTATTGGCGATTTTGTCTTATCGGGTGGCGAGTTGCCCGCCATGGTAGTGGTAGATGCCATAGCCCGCATTATCCCAGGAGTGCTCAACGACGAGTCGTCGGCACTAACCGACTCTTTTCAAAATGGATTGCTCTCACCGCCTGTGTATACGCGCCCAGCTGAGTGGAACGGTCATAAAGTACCCGATATTTTACTATCGGGACATGAAAAGAAAATAGACGTTTGGCGCTTTGAACAACAACTGGAACGAACCCAACAACGAAGACCCGATTTACTGAACAATGGTTCGGAATGATAGGCGTGCAATAATTACCATGTATGTCAATCTCAATACAACTCTTTCCGTAGTTGTGTAATATCCTCTTAAATCCACCCTTGAATGCGGTGCTTATGAAATTTCTTAATAGAGAAATGACACCTTTGCAGATTTTCCGAAATCCGCCTATCAACAATTACAATATTTCTTGCAAAAATGAGTTGTAAAATACAGAAAAAAAATGTAAATTTGTCGCCATATTTTGTCATGAGTAATATAAGTACAATGAAAGATTTATTTAAAATATTAATGGCTGTCGTTATGATGGTTGTTATCAGTCCAGTAGAAGCTCAAAGCGATGTAGATGCTTTTAGGTTTTCACAACTTTCGTGGGAAGGAACGGCCCGCTTTATGGGAGCTGGAGGTGCTTTTGGTGCAGTAGGTGGCGAATTTTCGGCACTCTCTACCAACCCCGCTTCAATAGGTGTTTATAAACGTAGCGAAATATCGTTTACCCCAATGAATATCTCCGTTAATGTAAGCAATACTAATTACAATGGGGTAGGGATCCAAAATAATAGCGTTCGGTATTCTATCTCAAACGCTGGTGCTGTGTTTGCTATAAAAGGAAGCAAATCTTCAGACATCAAAAATTTTCAATTGGGCTTCGGTTACAATAGAGTAGCCAATTTCAATAATCAGATAATGGCTGAAGGGTACAGCGAGGGCGGTTCTATTGCCAATGTGTATGCCATGCGTGCTGAAGGATATAGTAGAGACCACCTTGATAGTTGGCCAACCGATCTCTATTTTGCATGGGAGTCGTGGCTTATAGAGCCAAAACCAGGTATAGATAATAGCTACTATTCGCCTTTACAATCTGCCGATTTATACCAATCCTACTATAGCATAACACAAGGGGGAATTGATGAGATGACCTTCAGTTTTGGTGGTAATTATAAAGATTTTATTTATTATGGTGCCACCTTAGGTGTCCCTTTTGCTAATTACACAGAATTCACTAGTTATTCGGAGGAAGATTTAAATAACCAAGATACCATCTTTAACAGTTTAGAAATAGAGAGCAATTTAAAAGTAAAAGGAACAGGGGTAAATCTAAAACTAGGCTTATTAATTCAACCAAAAGATTTTGTTCGTTTAGGTTTTGCATTTCATACCCCTACTTGGTACGGGAAATTAAGAGATTCTTACGTAGTAAATTATTATTCACAAGGTGAAGAGGGTACTGTAAATTTAGAGCAAGAGAACTATTATCAATACCGTTTGAGTACTCCACTACGTGCTATGTTTAATACCGCATTTTTTATTAAAAAAAGAGCTTTTATTAGTGCTGAATACGAAATTTGTGATTATTCGATGGCGAACATGTCTCCGTATGAATTCGATTCTTACTCTTTTAAAGATGAAAATGCAGCTATTAACGATAAATATGGCATTTCGCATATAGTGAGAGTAGGAGCGGAGTTAACATGCACAAAAAATTTCTTGCTGCGCGCTGGTTATTCGTACAAAAGTTCCCCTTACAAAAATAAAATTAACGATGGTTCAGAGCATATTGGTTCAGCAGGAATCGGTTTCAGAGGAAAATATATGTTTGTAGACATGGCGTACCAAATAACCGCTACCAAAGAAAACTTCTGGTTTTACGACCCTGACTTAGTATCTGAGGTGAATGGAAGTTTCCTTAATCATAGAATCGTTTTATCAATAGGTGTAAAATTCTAAATCAATGAATTTGAATAAAATTACATTAGTAGTTGTAGCTATTTCTTCGTTATTGCTGTTTGCAAATTGTGGTAATGTAAAACCCGATGCCGATGCTTATGGCGTGGTGGGTGCAACTGAAATTATTATTTCATCAGAAAATAATGGGAAGATTTTATTTTTTGATGCCAAAGAGGGAGACGTTTACGAACAAGGAAAGCAGATAGGTTGTATCGATACCTTTCAGCTTCATTTGCAACTAAAACAGGTAGAAGCCTCTATTCGTGCCGCCTTGGCAAAACGTCCCGATATGCCCGTCCAGATTCGGGTGCTTCAAGATAAACTCAACGCACTAGAAAAAGAGCATGCTCGCGTCTCTAACCTAGTGGCGGCTAATGCTGCTACTACTAAAGATTTAGATGCTGTAAATGCGGAGTTAGAAATAACAAGAAGCCAGATTGCAGCTACTAAATCAACGCTAGGCACAACATTAAATGCTATCTTGGAAGAGGTAGAGGTAATGTCTTTTCAAAAACTACAGTTAGAAGATGCGTTAACAAAGTGTCATATAAAAGCTCCTATTACAGGGACTATTCTTAACAAGTATGTCGAAGCTAACGAGTTAGCATTTCAAGGAAGACCGTTATATAAAATTGCTGATTTGGAAAACATGTTTATTAAGGTGTATATTACTCAAGATATGCTATCTTCTATTCGCTTAAATCAAGAGGTAACTGTAGTTTTAGACGCTAAGGAGGGAGAAGAGAAAACCTTCAAAGGAACCGTTTCTTGGATATCTCAAAAAGCAGAATTTACCCCGAAAATGATCTTAACTAAGAATGAAAGGGTAAACTTAGTGTATGCTATAAAAGTAGCTTTTGTAAATGATGGAAGTGCCAAGATAGGAATGCCCGGTGAGGTGATGTTCTCTAGCTTGTAAAGAGCTTTTTCTGCACCTCTTTGTGAAGCTCAATTCGCATAGTAGTACCTTTCCCTGCAGTGGAGTTTAATACAAACAATTTCCCATCATGATATTGTTCTACAATCCTTTTTGCTAAGGTTAGCCCCAAACCCCATCCTCTTTTCTTTGACGTATAGCCAGGTTGAAAGATCGTTTTGTGCATCTTAAGCGGAATCCCTTTTCCAGTATCGCTAATATCAATAAAGATATGTTTATCATCTTCGCTTAATTCAATAATAATAACGCCATATCCGTCAATGGCATCGATGGCATTTTTACATAAATTTTCAATAACCCACTCTAAAAGATATTTGTTCACAGGGAGAATAGGGGAGAGATTATTAGTATTGAATTTAATTTCTACTTTTGAGGTAACGCGCGTTCTTATGTATGAAAGAAATTTTTCTAAAATGGCTGTTACATTTTCGGGCATTATCTCAGGAATGGACCCAATTTTAGAAAAGCGTTGGGCAATCATTTCTAACCGTTCTAAGTCTTTGTCAATTTCATCGGGAACTGTTTGGTCTTTGAGCTCTGCTTTTAAGAGTTCGTTCCATGCAAACAGCGACGAAATGGGAGTTCCTAACTGATGGGCAGTCTCTTTTGACATCCCTACCCACACCTGATTTTGTTCAGATCTTCGAGCAAAGCTGAAAATAAGATAGCCAATAATGATAAAAACGATAATAACGGCGAATTGAATGTATGGGAAATAGCGAAGTTGTTGCAGCACCGATGAATCTTCGTAAAAAACGTAACAGTGCCCAATATCAGGAAGTTGTATGGCAATAGGTTGGTTTTGCGCTTCCATCCGTGCAAGTACTCCAGGTAGATTTTTTCTCAGTTCTATGGCATCTGTCCTTCCAAATACAATTACCTGTTCCCTACAGGCATTAGTAATCACAACCGGTACAGAGGTCATGTTAATAACCACTTCTCTAAAATATGAATCTATCAGTTTGTCTAGCACCACTTTTAAATCGGAGAAAATAAGCGACTCGCTATAATATACAGTGTTATAGCGTTCGCCGTGAAAATTAACTTTTAGAGAATAGAAATCAAAAATACGTTCCCCCATCTCTCTCACGTTGCGCATTTGTGAAATAGTAGGGTCTACGTTTATAACTGTAATAATGTTCCCATTCTCATCGGTAATAATGGAAGGTATGGAGGAATGCGAGGTGATAACATTAGTGTAAAAAGTGATGTCTTCGTCGAAATTGGCCTGTTGTATCTTCACGATAGCCTGTGCTAAAAGTGCGGCACGCCCGCGCTCCGATTCTTTAATGCATTCAAAAAATTCTTGTGTATGTGTTACCAATTGCGCACGATGAGAAACAGCATCTGCCCATACGCTTATTTTGCGTCTTTCTTCTGCTACTACATTGTTAATGAGTCTGTTGGAGTAAAAAATAAAAAAGGTAAAAATAAAAATAGCTGAAATAAATAGTAACCATTTCCACCGTTTTTTATCTTTATAAAGTTTCATATTTTTATGATATTTGGCCTTTTACCCAGACTATTAATTATATAATTTAGAGAGAGGAGCTGTACAAATGCTTTGTAAGCTCCCCTTTTCTTATTTATATACTAGCAATTAATTTATCGATAACGTTTTCGATGGTAATTCCTTCAGCTTCTGCACGGTAGTTTTTAATAACCCTGTGTCGTAAAATATTGTGGCTAACCGCTTTAATATCTTCTATGTCGGGAGAGAGTTTGCCATGAAGAACTGCATGGGTACGAGCACCAATAATTAAGAATTGAGAGGCACGAGGTCCTGCTCCCCAAGCAAGGTATTTGTT
>CAYJOY010000085.1:0-8100 GCA_964371885.1 uncultured Lentimicrobiaceae bacterium
TCTTCACCTGTGGGTTTTCCTACGGCTATAATGGCCATTGGGATTACATTTTCGGGGAGCCCTAAGGTTTCTTTGGTAATATCTACCCTCTCTTGTATTGGATAAATACCTGTCCAGAGCGCCCCTAACTCCATGCTTTCAGCGGCTAATAAAATATTTTGCGTGGCAGCTGAGCAATCTTGCACCCAATATGCCTGCGCCACCCCTTTTAGCGAGCGCAAAGTATCGCCACACACTACTATTAAAGCCGAAGAGGCGAGATATTTATCTTTATTTCCGTTCGTTGCCGCAATTTTTTCTACTATCGATCGGTCATCTATTACTAAAAATTGCCATGGCTGTTTGTTTACAGCTGTAGGTGCTGCCATTCCAGCTTTTACCAATGTGGTAAGTTCCTCCTTCGAAATGGCATACTCTGCAAAATTGCGCACACTCTTCCTCGCATGGATAATGTCTAACGCGCTCTTTGTTTCTACTTGAGGCTGCTCGCTAACAGTCTCCTCTTTCCCAGGAAGTTGCAAAGCTAATACTACAATTGCTGCCAACAAAACAAGGATGATAATTTTGTAAGATCTTATATTCATCATGTATAAATTTTAGGTAGGACTTAAACATTCAAAGTTCTTCGAAAGCAAGCCCTGTTTCTTTCTAAAGAACTGTAATTATTGCTGGCGAAAATAGTTAAAATACCTTATGGTTGGTTAAACACCTATAATAATTTATTATTTTTAAGAAAATGGCTAACCACACAAACGCTACTTCGTCTCAATAATAGAAAGTAACTTATTAATTTGTAAATCTTTTTGTTTAATTTGTTCTTCGATAGTAGCGAGTAGATTCTTGTTTTCATCTAATTGAGACTGCAAGAGAGCGAGTACTTCAGAATGCTTTGTTGCTTGCGCTTCATCTTTTTCGTTGTTTCTCTCCCCTCCCACTTCCCGAGGTTCCCCTTGAATATAACAGTTATTGGAGTCGGCCTGTAACATATTACCATTTCCAGTAATGAGCCACTGAGCATTAATTTCTGGAAATAAAGACAACAAAAAGTCCTATAATAACGCAACATTAGCCGCGATAAAGAGCGAAAAAAATCGCAAAAAGAAGCGCATTTTATTTCACTGTTTTGCGGGCACGATTCAAAATAAAGTATTATTTTTGCCATCCATTTCACATTTCGGGATTCGAAACTGGGGCTGGACTTAAATAATATCTTCTATGAAAAAATATTCATACATCCTAAACATTATACTCTCGTTAGTAATAATACTATTGCTTGGTAGCAAGGTTGCCGAAACGATAAAAGCACCTCAACAAGAGTCGGAAACAGAAGTAGTTGAAAGTTCAAACTACGAGTTCATCGATTATTCTAAAAGCACAAAAAAGAAGATTGCGGCTTCTACCGAGGTTCATCCCATTCCTACTACGGTGGTCGGCACTGAGGTTGATGGCAAGATAAACTGGATTGCCATTGCGCACATTGGGCATATAGGCAGAGGGAATCTTATTATAAGCAGTGGCAAAAGTCATTATTCAAATATCGGTATCAAGAAAAACATGACGCTATCTGTCAATATCGTTTCGGAATCGATGTTGGTTGCTGCCGACTATGTGGGCTTGGTATCGGGAGCAAAGGTAGACAAATCGAAGGTTTTCACTCCCTTTTACGGCTCGCTGAAGGGGGCACCCATGATTCAGGAATCGCCCCTAACCATGGAGTGCCGGGTGGTAGATATATACGACACAGAGCATCACGATAACTTCATATTAGAAGTGGTGAGCACGTACGCCGATCCATCCATTTTGGACGAAAATGACAAAGTTGACTATATGAAATTCAAACCCATTCTCTTTGAGATGCCCCATCGTCGTTATTTCAAAACGGGCGAATATGTAGGTAAAGCTTGGGGCGAAGGGAAAAATCATCCAAATTATAAACAAATAAATAGGTAAAACATGAAAAACAGTTGGCAAATTTTAACGCTACTTTTGGCAGTAACACTATGTATTATGGTGGTTAAAGATACCTTTACAAAGAGAGAAACAGAAGAAAAAAGCAATGAAGTGGTAGCACCCTTACAAGCGGAAGAACTGATTCTTGAAAATCTGATGACGCGCAATAGCGTGCGCAAATACACTTTACAATCTATTGAAAAAGAGAAGATTGAAAAGATGCTTCGTGCAGGCATGGCAGCCCCTTCGGCAGGCAATAAGCAACCTTGGGCAATAGTGGTAGTAGACGATAAGGGGGCTTTGACAAGATTGGGCGATGCGCTCCCATACGCAAAAATGACCAGCAACGCCCCCGTTGCAATGGTAGTTTGTGGTGACCTCTCCAAAGGCTTTGAGGGAAAAGAGAGCGAATACTGGATTCAAGACTGCTCGGCAGTCACAGAAAACATCCTTTTAGCGGCTCACGCACTGGGTCTTGGCGCAGTGTGGACGGGCGTTTTCCCAATGCAGGAGCGTATGGATATAGTGAGTGAGGAACTTGGTTTACCTGAGCATGTAATCCCATTAAATGTAATTCCAATAGGCTATCCCGATGGTAAAACGCCTGTAAAAGATAAGTGGATTCCATCTAACGTGAAGTATAATAATTGGTAGAATTTAATAGTTAAGCCCCAGCACCCAAAGAGGAATAATATTGGCGTAGCCACTTTCTAAGTCATCTTTCACCACAAAGCCATTCTCTATTCTTGCAAGCTGCTTTTGTCCTTTGCTTTTGCCTCCTACCTCAAAAGTCATATCCTCTATCATAAAATCAGAAAGCTTAGAGGTAATCACATCATTCTCTACGCGTAACTGATTCACGAATAGCGTTTCGCGCACATTGCCAACCTCCGCACTACCAGCAGCAAGGGCATATATTAAATTGGGATTATCTAGATACACCTTATCCACCTTACCAAGCCCCTTAATTCCTCCTGTGGCATCACGAAGTTGGGCAATTAGTCCAGCCTCTTCTATATAAAGCAGGTAGTCAGCAATACTGTTTCGGCTCGAACCTAGCGCAGCTGCAATGCTGCTTATATTAGGTTTAAAAGGAACAGAGCGCGAGATTATGGAAAGAAGCTGTTTTAATTTTCTAGCCGTAGCGACGTTCACATCGCCGTAGAGCGGAATGTCTGTTTCGATGGTTTGGTTGATTATTTGCATCAGGCGCACCTCAAAATCAGTATCTGCTGAAAATGGGTAGTAACCACACTTGAGATAGTTGCCCCAATAGGCTAGTGGCTTAAAACCTGTAGGTAGCTCAACCTTATGGGTCACTATATCGTGCAAGTTGTAGGTAGGTAATATTATTTTATGAAACAATTCGAGATACTCTCTAAACGACAACCCCTGCATGTGGTACATCACCGCACGACGACTCAAATCTGACGCCCCTTTATTAATGTCCAGCACAGAAGAACCGGTAAAAACAACGTGCAATTCAGCGTGATAGTCGTAGATCAGTTTTAGCTCACGAGACCAATCCTTGTATTTGTGTATCTCATCAATAAAGAGATATTTTCCTCCCATCTTAGCAAAGTTATCTGCTAAATCAAGAAGCTTATGCTCTGCAAAATAAAAATCTTCTGCCGTTACATACAACGTTTCTGCGGAATTTAACCGATCCTTTATGTGCTGCAAAATCATGGTGGTTTTACCCACACCACGAGGTCCTGTAAGACCAATCATACGAGCCTCCCAATTAATACGCTCATACATATAGCGATAAAACCCCGAAGTAGTTTCACGCAGAAGTTTTGCAAAATTTTGTTGTAGTCTATCCATCATTACTATCTTTTATGGCGCAAAAATAACACTTTTTGCTCAATGAGAGAGCAAAAAATAAATAAAAATGCTCTTTGAGAGAGCATTTTTACAAAAAAAATCCTTCATTAGCGTATGATACTAAAAAATCAAAATAAAATCAGTCATCTCACGTTATTCGATTAAAAGCATTAACGCAACAGCCATTACTGTAATGATGGTTACGTTAACGTAAAAATAAACAAGAATAGATATGAAATTTTACAATCGAGAAAGGGAGCTACAGACTCTTCATGAGATAGAAGGGTTATCGAGTGAGATGGCGCAAATGACTGTAGTTATGGGTCGTAGGCGTGTAGGCAAAACTACACTTCTGAAAAAGGCCTTTGAGGATAAGGAAATGCTTTATTTATTTGTGGCAAAGAAGAATGAGATTCTATTATGTGAAGAATTTGTACGCGAAATTGAAGATAAATTGGGAGTATCATTAGGACAATTTAAGAATTTCTCAGATTTGTTCCGTTCAATTATGTTATTATCTAAAGCGCGAAGTTTTACTTTTATTATTGATGAGTTTCAGGAGTTTTCAAATATTAACAGTGCTATTTACAGTGACATGCAGAATTTTTGGGATACCCATAAAGAGGAGAGTAGACTCAATCTTATTTTGTGCGGTTCCATCTATTCTATGATGAAGAAAATATTTGAACACGCCAAAGAGCCACTCTTTGGGCGCGCCTCTACGTTTATGAATATCCATCCATTTGATATAAAAACCATTAAAGAAATACTGGGAGATTATTATAAAAAATATACATCAGAAGATTTGCTAGCATTTTATATGGTAACAGGCGGAGTGGCTAAATATATTGAGGAACTTATAAGGTTAAAGGCATTTACAAAACAGAAGATATTACATTCGTTCTTTAATATGGGTTCCTATTTTTTAAATGAAGGACGTAATGTGTTAATAGATGAGTTTGGTCGGGATTATGGAAACTACTTCTCAATTCTATCACTCATTGCCTCTTCAAAAACAGAGCGAGGGGAAATTGAAAGCATTTTAGAGATGCCTATTGGTGGCTATTTGGATAGACTTGAAAAAGAGTATAATATCATAAAGAGAGTGCGCCCCTTTGGAGCAAAAGAGGGAAGTCGCTCTAATAAATATTTGATAGAAGATAATTTTTTAAACATCTGGTTTAGGTTTATTTATAAATACCGGAGTGCCGTAGAGATTGGAAATTTTGACTATATACAAACTATTTTAGAGCGGGATTATGAGGTGTGTAGCGGCATTGTTTTAGAAAAATATTTTAAAGCAAAATTGATAAACACAAAACTTTATTCCGATATACAAAGCTATTGGAACAATAAAGGGACGGAGGAGATTGACATTATTGCTATTAATGAATATGATAAAAAGTTAGATTTTTTTGAAGTAAAACGAAATAAGAAGAAAATTAACCTCAAGCTACTTGAAGAAAAAGCCTCGAAGATCGCCATGAAATATCCGCAATACGAAATAACTTATAACGCGCTTTCATTAGAGGATATGTAAGTGAGGGCATGCCCCTCCTCGATATTGTTGGAGATTTTTAGGTCAACGATCCCCATTCATTAATTAATTGAATCACCCTAAAATAAATACGTTAAGTTTTACGTTTCTGCAATAAAATCACCATTTTTGTACAAAACAGAGACGCTAAATCTCGCAAAATTTAATGTTATGTTACTATTATCTATATCCGAGTTCAGAGCCAATGTAAGCAAATATTTGGCAATGGCCATGACTGAAAAAATAGCTATTCGCAGTAAGTCAGGCATTTTTAACATTACGCCTAATACCGAAATTCGCACCAATCCCTCTCCGAGCAACGACCCATGGTTCGATGTACCTGAAAATATGGCATCTGTAGAAAGAGGGAAAGCTGATATTGCTGCTGGCAGAACGCATTCTTGGGAAGATGTTCAAAAAGAGTTGGGTTTATGAAATATCGCGTAGAAATTTCCGAAGAGGCCAAGGCGAATATTAGAATGCATCTTAAAGCAGGCAGCAAAAAATTAGTTGCTAAAATTACTGCATTCATACCTGAACTATCAGAACACCCTCGTACGGGAACAGGAAAACCAGAACAACTGAAAGGTTACGAAGTTGAAACTTGGTCGCGTCGTATAGACGCTAAACATCGACTTACATACGAAATTCAAGACAACGAACTAGTTGTAATAGCTATCTCCGCATACGGCTATTACGGAGATAAATAGTTTGAAATTATCTGATTGAATCTCTTTATCAATTACTACCCTAAAGTCTCCAAGCAATAGGGTCGTACTCTACAACTCCGCTCACACCTTGCAATCCATTCTCTATAAGTTCAATCGCCATACAATTCTCTGCGGGAGCTTCAAAGGGGAGCGAGATACCCAACTTATGGCACGGCCTGTATCCAAATCTCGGATAATAATCTTGATGACCCAGCAATACTACTGAAGCATACCCCAAGGAACGAGCCACCTTGTGCGCGTGTAGGATTAAAGCACCACCAATCCCTTCCCCTTGATGGGCTGGATGGACAGCAATAGGCGCGAGAGCCAACGATACATATCGCTCCGTTTCACTAATAATCTTAATTTCTGTAAGTAAAATATGCCCAACTACCGCACCCTCAAACTCGGCTACTAATGAAAGTTCTGGAATAAACGACTCGCTTTTTCTTAATCTTTTCACAAGTTCTTGCTCCTGACGATCGGAGTGCTCATCCTCTTTAAAAGCCTCTACAATAATATCGTTTACAATGGTATAATCGCTGATTCTTTCTTCTCTAATATGTAATTTCATGATTCTTTTTTTTCTAACTCTTTTTCGATTTCCTCAATAGATGGAAGCGCATTTTCTATATCTTTCGGATATAGTTCACTGAGTTGATACTCTGATATTCCAATCGGCTGAGACGTTGATTCAAGGGTATATTGCGCAACAATCTCATTTTTAGATTTACAAATAAGCAATCCAATGGTAGGCTGGTCTTCGGGAAGTTTCATTTGGTGGTTTACAACTGATGCATAAAAACTCAGCTTACCCACATACTCTGGTTCGAACTCACCAGTTTTGAGTTCAACAACAATATAGCATCTTAGTTTGAGATGATAAAAAAGCAGGTCAATAAAGAACTCTTTGCCTCCTACTTCCACTCTTTGCTGTCGACCAACGAACGAGAAACCATTCCCCAACTCAAGTAGAAACTTTATGATATTAGTGGTAAGCGCATCTTCTAATTCTCTTTCATTATATTTTTCACGTAATCCTAGAAAATCAAAGGTGTAGGGATCTTTAAGTGTTTGCTGAGCCAAATCACTCTGAGGTGCAGGTAATTGCAAACTGAAATTGGTGATAGCTTTCCCTTTTGCTTCATAAAGTTTTGTCTCCATCATGTTGATGAGTATACTTCTGCTCCACCCATTCTCTATGGTCTGCTGTACGTAAAACAGCGCTTCTGCTACATTTTTACATTTGGTTATTATTTCAATATGATGTCCCCACGGAACAAAAAATATTTTACTCTCTAATTCGTCAACAAGTTGTTGACGAATTGTATCACACTCACTATAAAATCTATAAAAGCGTTTCATGTATTTGATATTTGTCTGAGAGAACCCCGTTGCATCAGGAAACTCAGATCTAAGATCTTTACTGAGTTGGTTAAAAAATCCACTTCCCCATTTCGCATCTATTTCCTTTTCGCAAATATCAGCACCAAGACTCCAATAGAGTCTTAGCAACTCATCATTTACTTTAAAAGCTGCCTTTATTTGACTGTTTTTAATTCTTAGCTTAATTTCAGACAACCACTGCTTATACTCTGGCTTAAAATTTATTACACTGCTCATAATCACTTTTTTTATTATAGTTTGTAGAAGAATCAAATTCGAGTTTGCAAATGTACTAATTGTGTTTTACAGTCGCGAAGATAGTGAAAATTTTAAAAATGAGATTGTTTTATTAGAAAAAAAAATGAATACAAAAACACCATTAATTGAAAATTGATACCATTGATTATTTTTGTAATTTCGCGCCAATTATTTATACTCGATAAGATAGATGAATAGCAGACTATTAGCACACAAAAACACAGTGATATTAAATATAACATATTATAAAGAATATAAATATCTAACAAACAACAAATAAGATGATAGAACAATATAATGACAAATATAGAATTGGCGAAATCGTTGTTATGGAAGATGGCGATATAGTCATAATAACCAAACGAGATTCACATAGTTTTACAGGATATGGAAAAGCAAACTTAAATAGTGAAGATAAAAAAATAAACCTAA
>CAYJOY010000086.1:0-350 GCA_964371885.1 uncultured Lentimicrobiaceae bacterium
TGTAGAAATATTTTGTTTATTCCATGCTATTTTTTCCTCATATTGATGTTGTGCCTCTTCCCCCATTGCAATAAGCTCGGAGTAGTTGCGCATCCCTTCTATTTCGTCAATAGTGAAGATAATAGGAGCCTGTTCTAAATCTTTAAACACCTCAACTACCCTTTGATAAATTGCCGTAGCACCTATTACAATCACTTTGCAGTCGCAGTGGTTTAAAATATAGCGATATTCGTTTTCCGATAATGTGGTGTAAACAGGTACATGAACCGCATGCGCTAAGGTAATTCCCATGTCTAAGAAATTCCACTCAGCTCTATTGTTCATTATGGTGGCCACCTTGTCGCCTTTCG
>CAYJOY010000086.1:360-8078 GCA_964371885.1 uncultured Lentimicrobiaceae bacterium
AACGATAACAACCCGTAGGCAGTATAGTGCGCATTATGGTAAAAATCGGCAGTGCTGAATTTTTTCCAACCATCACCGTCCCTATTGGCAAGCATATCCTCTTTTGGGTATTTTTTCTGTTCTTCTAAAATGTCAAAAATGCGTGTTGCTTTCTTCATATACTTTCTCCTCATTTATTTTAATTATCGAGACTTTGTAAGTGTTGATCCCGCCTTAGTGATATGGCGGAAAAACGAATCACAAATATACGCTATTTTCATATATTGTAGAAATCCTCCTAAATTATTAAAAATAGCTGAAAATGAATCAAGAAAAAAGTGTTAAATTGAAAACCATTAACATTTATTAACATTTTAATAATCTTGAAAATCAGTGCTCTAATAACAAAAATATAGAATAGTGGTGTAGTGATAAAAAAAATGTTATCTTCGCGGCTCAATTTTTAGAGTTATATTTTATTGAATATAAATGCATAGAAGATTATTTATTGCGCCAATTTTAGTCGCATTTTTATCCATTTTTGCCATTTCGGTGCATGCGCAGTACGTTGTGAAGGGGAAAATAGTAGATATGCACGAGCGTTACCCTTTGGGGTTTGCTCAGGTGTTTATTTTATGCGAGGACGATGCTGTTTTATGTGACAAAGAAGGTCAATTTTCGGTAAACATTTACAGAGATACTTGTCAACTCAAGTTTAGGTACGGGATGTACGAGGAGGAAATTCGTACTTTTGTTTTTACCAAGCGAAAAGAATATAATGTAACTATTACATTAAAGCCCAAAACGAACAAAATAGACAACGGTGCCAAAGTATCGGTTGGGAAATACGAAGAGGATCCACTAAAATCGACGAGTTCGGTGGTCTCTCTATCTACGAAAAATATGGAGAGTCAGGCAATTAAGTCGGCCGACCAATTGGTAAACCAAGCGGGTGGTATTGTAGTAGTAGACAATGAGCCGCAGATACGCGGTGGTAGTGGGTATAGCTCAGGAATGGGGAGTAGGGTAATGATTTTGTTAGATGACATGCCGCTACTACGTCCCGATGCTGGTCGCCCTATGTGGAATTTCATCCCGATGGAGAGTATCGAGCAAATCGATATTTTAAAAGGGGCCGCTTCGGTGCTATACGGTTCGTCGGCACTTACTGGGGTTATTAATGTGCGCACCGCATACCCGCGAACAAAACCATTCACATCTATTACAGTGCATGGCGGCGTATATTCTAAACCAAAAGATAAGTATAAAGCAAGTTGGACACATAATAACCCGTTAAAAGGGGGCGTGAGTTTCTTGCATTCAAGAATCATAAAGAAAAATTTCGATTTAGTAGTAGGAGCCGAGTACTTTAACGATCAGAGCTACATTGGCCCTGCCGAACCTATATCTACAACTATTCAAAATAATACAAGTTCTGTAGGAAAATATGAGAAACGCTACCGTTTCAATGTTTCAACCCGTTACCGTTTCGAGAAAGTAAGAGGCCTTTCGGTGGCATTAGCAGGAAACGTGATGTATACCGACCATGCGCAGTCGTATTTGTGGTACGATGCCGATACCAATATATATAGGTCGTACGAAGGCTCGCTAACCATGTTTAAAGATTTAACATTTTATGTAGATCCAGTGGTGAAGTATATAGCTAAAGATGGTAGTACACACACTTTTAAGAATAGAATTCTATTTTCAGACAGTAGAGAATTAACAGGCGAGTTAGATTCGAAAGCACTCATGGCTTACGATGAGTATCAATTTTCGAAGGCTTTTAAAAGAATAGGGATGGAAGTGGTAGCAGGTGTGGTAAACCAATATGCCAACTCGAACGGCCCTGTATTTAGCGGTGGAGACCCCAATGAGGTAGATGCCTCTAACGCATCGGTAGTCCATTCTAATAATTTCTCTATTTATAGCCAATTGGAACAAGCGTTTCTGAAACATAGAAACCTAGTGCTGCAAGTAGGAGGAAGATGGGAGTTTTATAAATTGTATGGTGCTGCCGTAGAAACAGAAGTAGCCAATAAACCTGTGGTAAGAGCAGGTGTTAATTATCAAATAATGAAAACATTAACAGCTTTTCGCGCCTCTGTAGGTCAAGGTTTCAGATACCCATCTATCGGCGAGAAATTTATCTCGTTAACCATCGGTGATTATGGTTTTTATCCTAATCCTGAATTAGAATCGGAGAGCAGCTGGAATTTAGAAGCAGGCGTTATGCAACCCTTTAAAATATTGGAATTTAAAGGGATGATAGATGTAGCTTATTTCCATCAAATATTCGATAACTATGTAGAGTTTTGTATGGGGCCATGGGCAAACACCGACTTGTCGTTACCTATCTACCAAAGAATGGGTTACAAGTTCTTGAATGTAGGAGGTGCCCGCGTTACAGGTCTCGATATTGCCGTGATGGGAGAGGGGAAAATGGGAAAAAACACAACCTACAGATTAATGGCGAGCTATACGTGGAGTAACCCTATCTCTACGGAACCCGATTATGTGTACTATCAAGAAGGAAATATCGACTACTCTTTTAATACTACAAGCTCCGATAAAGAGCGCAAAGTGTTAAAATATAGAATTGAACACATGGCCAAGTTAGATTTAGAGTTCACTGTTCAGAAACGTTTTGTGTTTGGAATGTCGGGAACTTATTACAGCAGTATGAGAAACATAGATAGATTTATGTATACCTACGATGCACACCACCCCGATCAAACAGAAGGAGCCAGCGAGCTGTATGAAGGGTTAGATCTCCCGTTCGAAGGCCTTTATAACTTCGAACAAGCTCACGATAATGGCTCAATCGTATTCGATACAAGAATCGGTTATAATTTCGATAAACTTACCACAAGCTTTGTAGTAAAAAACATTTTCAACGTGGAGTATGCGCTCCGCCCATTGTATGCCGAACCGCCTCGTACATTTACTCTGCAACTTATTTACAAAATATAATAATTAAAATACCTTAAATTAATAACAATGAAAAAAATCACCAGTTTATTAGTAGTGCTTTTCTGTTTAAATTTCGCGGTTACTGCGCAATCTTTCCCTGATGGAGGTTTCGAAACCAGTTGGACAGAACATGCTGATCCGCACCCTGATGAAGATACCTATTTAAATTACAGTAACTACCTCGTTATTACCCTTAACTCCATTCGCGAAACGTGGGTAACCGGAGAAATGGAAACCCCTATTACCGCTTTTAGAGACATGAACCCTCATGGAGGTGATTATGCTATGAGATTAGTGTCGCGCCATTTCGATATGGGAGAAGATGAGATCCTAATCCCTGGGGCTCTAGGTACCTTTAACGAAAATTTTATGGAAACATTCCTCGCAGGCGATGGTATTAGCATTTATCAAAATGTGGAAGCCGCATTCGACGACGAATATCCAATTGGAATCACAGGGTTCTATAAATATGCTCCACTTAATGGCGACTCTGCTTCTATTGAAATGGGGTACAGAAATGTAATAAGCGGCGGGTACGAAGAACTAACTCACCGTAAAATGGTAATAACAGAAGAGGTAAATGATTGGACATCGTTTACTGTAGAAGTAGACAGAAGTATAGTAGCCGATAACCCAATAATTGATGAAATGTCGTTAATATTTGTAGGTTCTGCTAATTATGACTTCTATGAACTCACCAATTGCCAAGGGCATGAATACTCTACTTTATGGTTAGATGACGTTGCTTTTGTATATGCTTCAGGATTAAAAGAATATATTACCCCACGTCTTCAAGTAAATACTTTTCCAAATCCCTCTGTAGATGTTGTTAATATTCAGTTAGATAAAGAATTTAGTGGCGAGGTGGTAGTCTATAATTTACAAGGGGCTACAATGGCAAAGCAAGCAGTAAACAACAGCACAACTTAATGTGAAAAACTTTGCAGCTGGTCAATATTTATTCAAACTTATCGATGAAAATACTATTTTTGCAGCTGGTAAATTTGCAGTAATAAAATAGATGAACGAGCTTAGAGCACAATTAAAACATCCTATATATAACATAGTAGAAGCGGTTGCCGATAGGGAGTCGCTTCTTACTTTTGCTATTGGGGGAAGTGTACGCGATATTTTTCTCCGTAGGAGTTCTAAAGATATAGATATATTAGTATTGGGCAGCGGTGTCGAGTTTGCCAAAAAAGTGGCAGCGGCCATATCAGATTATCATGAAGTACACATTTATAAGAACTTTGGCACAGCACAACTCACCTATTGCGATGCCGTTATTGAATTTGTAGGAGCCAGAAAAGAATCGTATAATAGAAATTCGAGAAAGCCTATTGTGGAAGATGGGACACTACAGGATGACCTCGACCGCCGCGACTTTACTGTGAATGCCTTAGCCATCGGGATTAATGGATCGGTAAAAGGAGAGTTGATAGATGCCTTCGATGGGATGAACGACTTGCAAAACAAACGGTTAAAAACACCACTAGAACCCAATATCACCTTTTCCGACGACCCGCTAAGAATGATGCGTGCCGTGAGGTTTGCCTCACAACTCGGCTTCGAAATAGAAGAAGAAACTTACCAAGCTATTAAAGAAAATGCCTATCGATTGGAAATAATATCGAAGGAACGTATAGTAGATGAGTTTAACAAAATATTACTCTCACCAAAACCCTCAAAGGGGATTTTGTTGTGCGAAAAAACAGGACTACTACAACAGTTTCTCCCAGAGCTAGTACTGTTAAAAGGGATAGAAAAAATTAATGGAAGAGGACACAAAGATAATTTCTTACATACACTACAGGTAGTAGACAATATAAGTGTAGGAACAAGAAATGTATGGCTACTATGGGCGGCTTTGCTCCACGATATTGCAAAACATCAAACTAAAAAATTCGATGAACAGTTCGGATGGTCGTTTCATGGACACGAATTTATAGGGTCGAAAATGACAGCCCGGATTTTTAAGGAATTAAAAATGCCGACGCAAGAAAAATTGAAATATGTCCAAAAGTTGGTCCTCCTTCACCTTCGTCCTATTGCACTGGTAGAAGATGAGATTACCGATTCGGCAGTAAGACGGCTCCTTTTTGAAGCAGGCGACGATATAGATGACCTAATGTTGCTTTGCGAGGCAGATATTACCTCTAAAAATGCGGAGAAAATAAAAAAATATATCCAAAATTTCGAAAAAGTACGCCTAAAACTGAAAGAAATAGAAGAAAAAGATAGACTCAGAAATTGGCAGCCCCCCATCGATGGCGAGCTAATCATGAAAACATTCAACCTAACTCCGTGTAGAGAAATTGGGGTGGTGAAAACCGCTATTAGAGAAGCTATCTTAGACGGCGTAATTGAAAATAACTACGAAGCAGCCTTCGAGTTGATGTTGAGTGAAGGGGAGAAGTTGGGATTGAAAGCTGTAAATTAATATAACGAAATGATGAGCTACACTGTAATAATAGCTTGCCATAGTGTAAATGTGTATAAATATAAAATATGAATGAAGTAATTTTCTTAACCGTTTTTCTAGTTTTTGTAGCTTTTATGCTATTCCTCGATTTAGGGGTGTTTCATAAAAAAGATGCAGAAGTAACTACTAAAGAAGCAGCTATCTGGACCTCCATCTGGATAGGTTGTGCACTCCTTTTTTATCTGTTTCTCCTATTCTTTGGAGACTTGTTACATGGCCCAGGCGTCGATAAAAATGCGCTATCCCTCGAATACTTAACCGGTTATGTTATAGAAAAGTCGCTCTCTATCGACAATGTTTTTGTAATGCTGCTCCTGTTTGCTTCTTTTAATATTGAAAGAAAATATTACCATAGGGTATTGTATTACGGCATCTTAGGAGCTGTAATACTCCGCTTTATATTCATATTCGCAGCCTCCGCACTCATTGAACGCTTCGATTGGATATTGCTCGTTTTTGGAGCTATTTTGTTAGTAACAGGAATAAAAATGTTCTTTACCAAAGAAAACAAAGAGAAAGATGCTAAAAGCCACCCTTTGGTGAAATTTTTTACCAAAAGAAATATGGTAACTGAACCCAATGGGCACGATTTCTTCAAAAAAGTAAATGGTAAATGGCTAATGACTCCACTATTTCTTGTCCTAATTATGGTAGAACTCTCCGATATCGTCTTTGCATTCGATTCTATTCCTGCCATTTTCTCTGTAACTACCGACCCCTACATCGTCTTCTTCTCTAACATCTTCGCCATCTTAGGGCTTCGATCACTCTTCTTTTTAATAGAAAATATGATGCAAAAATTTGAGTATCTAACTGTCGGATTAGCAGTGCTCTTAGCGTTTATTGGCTCGAAAATGATCGTTCATTACGTGTGGCATATTGCAATGCCTACTGCCATATCATTATTGGTAATCCTAGGAATTTTAACTTTAAGTATCGTCGCATCTATCATAAAGAATAAACGAAATGTTAATAAATGTTAATTTTTCTAACAAGGGTCGTTTGCTATTATATTTATTCTATCTTTGCAGACGAAAAGAAAAATCAATTATTTACTAATTAAAAATAAAAAAAATGAAAAAAACTTTCTTAGTATTAGCAGTTAGCTGCTTCTTAATGGTTTCTTGTGGACCAAAAGCTGGAACTACTGAACCAACTGCAACTCAAACTGAACAAGGATGTGCTACTGAGTGTCCATCAGAGAAAAAAGAGGGTTGCCCTTCAGAGAAAAAAGGTTGCAACATGACTGATGAGCAAAAAGCTACTATTGAAAAATACAAAGCATTTGATACTTTAACAGAAGAAGAACAAACAACAGTTCTTGCAGAAATTAAAGCTATGATTGATGCAAAATGCCAAGAAATGGAAGCAAAATGCACTGAAGAAATGCCAGAAGAGCACAAAGCAAAACATGAAGAGTTTAAAGCGAAATGGGCTACTTACGAAACTTTAGACCTTGCTGGTAAAAAAGAATTAATTGACGGAGTAATGAACTGCAAAGGTAAAAAAGGTTGTGGTGAAAAAGCTGAAGGATGCTGCAACGAAGGTAAAGGTTGCAAAGATTCTGCTTCTTGCTGCAAAGAAGGTGCTGAAACTAAAGGTTGCAAAGAATAATTAGAGAAGTATTTCTAAAATGAAGAGAGGTTGTCGAAAGGCAACCTCTCTTTTTTTTGTTCGAGAATCCAGAACTCAGCCTGCTAAAAAGCTTCTCTAACACTTGCTACATAGCGAGAAAATAGAGCGTCTCGTATTGGGAAAATAAGCATTATGTGAAGGGGAATTATGTGGTGTTTTGTACTATTCTTTTTGAGATCTACTCCTAAGGCCAAAGAATATCATTGTCTCTATTATATATAATGTAAGGCAAAAACTGTGCCAAAGTAAAGCAAAAAAAATGAAAATAGAATTTGTTCTTAAAAATTAACTATATATTTGTGCTTATGCAAAAATCGTGCCAAATAATCCCGTAATTTCGTTGAAAATCAAATAATTTATCCATAAAAAAGCTTAAGAAAAATCTCTTTTTGTAATTTATTGAAAGAAATATAAGAAAATATTCCAAAATTCTCACAAATTTATTCATGATTTATATCTAAATAGCTTGAAAATAAGTGTAAAACGCTATTACGAAAAGAAATAAAAAAGATGCAAAAACAGTAAGTCGTAACCAATTTTTAAGTAAATTCGTAGCGTTTTTTTGAAGTTTAAAAATAAACTATATTGAATTACATTATTAACTAAATTTTATTAACATGAAAAAATTTATGCTTTTCCTCACCGCTTT
>CAYJOY010000087.1:0-5520 GCA_964371885.1 uncultured Lentimicrobiaceae bacterium
CAGCGTTTATCGCTTTAGAACAAAAACGGATTCAAATACTTGAAGCATGGATTAACCTCTCGCGCCATAACTTTTTAGATGGTGAAGGTAAAGATGTAGCTGAAATAGAGCCTGTTATTGAAACACAATTAAACAAAATTGATGTGAACGATGCAGCGCTACTCAACATTCAAGAGAGTGACCTCTTCTTCTCTGAACTCATAGCATTGGAAATGAGCAAGAAATATGCCGAAAATCAACTTGAAACTATAGACGAGTATTTAGATGCTTATTTTTCAACCGTTGACAGCACTTTCGAATCAACAGTTCGTGATCACATTTATTACAGAAATATCTTGAAATTTATGGGATATTTTGGCGCAGTGGTGGTAAAAAATCACTACGAAAATTTCAAAACATTTGCCACAAACCAAACGTATATTGATAATTTAAACACCATTTTTGTAGAAGAGAAAAAGCTAGAACCTGGCAACCCCTCTATCAACTGGCAATTCCCCGATAAAGAGGGCAAAATACATCAACTCAGCGACTTTAAAGGAAAGATTGTATACATAGACGTTTGGGCTACTTGGTGTAAACCATGTATTAAAGAGACACCAGCACTTATAGAACTTGCCAAAAGATTTAAAGGAAAAGATGTTGCATTTATTCAAATTTCAGTAGATGAAGATCGTGACGCATGGTTGAAAATGATTGAGGAAAAAGATACGGGATGCCTACAACTCATTACAGGAAAATGGGATAATGAACTTTGCAACTTCTATAAAATTACTGGAATTCCCCGTTTTATCCTAATTGATGGCGAAGGAAATATCCTCCATGTACTTTTGGAACAATAAAATAATATTTCCTAAAGTAGCCGCATTATCTCAAAATGCTAAGGCTAGATATAGAAAAAATCTGAAATGTCTAAATGTATTGCAGTACCAATAGGCAACATAAATTACTACTACATCCAAAAATAGGGCTTTTTACAAAACCCTATTTAACATAATATAAATTATCTGTAGTTTATTTTTGTTCTTCAATCCATTTTGAGCGGTCTGGATCTGCTGGTCTAACAGGCTCTTTTACAGGATTGTCTTGTAGTTGTTTTAACAACACTTCAACAGCTTTTTCTAAGGCTGGATCTTCTCCATTGGCAATTTTGTGAGGCGCATCTATCACTTCAATATCAGGGCTTACACCAATTCCTTCAATAATCCATTCTCCTTCTTGATTATAAATCCCAAATCTTGGTACAGCTAAGCTACCACCGTCAACAAATGCTGCATTTCCGCTAATTCCAACTAATCCGCCCCAAGTTCTTGTTCCTATTAATGTTCCAATATTATTCTTTTTAAAGAAATACGGGAAACAATCGCCACCCGACGACGAGTAACCATTTATTAACATGGCTTTGGGTCCATTATGGGCAACGGCTGGTGTTTTCATCGGATCTAATCCATTTAAATGCCACCAAGCTTGCGTTTTACGGCTTACCATTTCTAACATTCTATCTGGAATAAAGCCACCACCGTTAAAACGGTCGTCAATAATTAAAGCCTCTTTATGGTTGTAAGCGTACATTCCTCTATGAAGTTCTTTATTACCTTCAAACGCGGTATTGGGTACATGCATATAGCCAATACGTCCATTAGAAAGTTTTTCAACCATAGCTCTGCGTTCATTAACCCAGTCTAAATACATAATTTCAAACTCACTAGCAATAGGCTTCACGGTATACGTACGCGCGCCATCTGCCGATGGTTTGCTATTAACTGTTATTTTAACTTGCTTATTTACTTTATTTTCGAGGAAAAAATAAGGATTAATTTTTGAAGTGATATTATTCCCATCAATGGCAATTAAATAATCGCCTTCATTTATATCTATACCTTGTTCGGTTAATGGCGAACGTCGTAACGCATCCCAATTCTCACCATCGTAAATTTTTGAGAAGATATATCTATCCGATTTCGCTTCTAATTTTGCGCCTAAAAGTCCTGTTTCCACTCTGTTAACACTTTTCATATCTCCATGATTTACATAGGCATGCCCAGCGTTGGTTTCCGAAATCATTTCTCCAATAATGTAATCTAAATCGAATCTCGAGCCTACGTATGGTAATAATGCACTATATTTAACCTTGAATGCATCCCAATCAACACTATGAATATTAGCAACATAGAAATAATCTCTATACATTCTCCAAGCATCATTAAAAATTTGCACCCACTCTTTTCTAGGCTCTATCCTTTTCTCTAAATCTGTAAGGTTTAATTTTCCTGCGTTATTTTTTTGACTTGGACTTACATCTGCCACACCATAAGTATTTCCTCTTGTGTATAAAAACTTTTTGCCATCGAAAGAAAGGGTTGCATTGCTAATGCCCGCCATTATCGTTTCTTTTGTTTTCTTATCTAGCAAGAAACGTTGTAATCCTTCATTATCGCAAAAAAGAATACCGTTATCAATAGCTTCTAGGTTCCAGTAGTTAGCGGAAGGTACCGGAAATGCCATAATTCTATTGTTAATATTTTCGAAATCTATTTCCACTATGAGTTCTGAAGATTCATTACTTTCATCTTTTTTCTCAGTTGTATTATCTTCACTTTTAACCTCTTCTAAAGTATTTTTTGGTAGAAATAATCTCGGAGCATCATCTTGAAGTGCAACGGCATAAATTCTAGCGGCATTTTGATATAAGTAATTGAATTCGAAAGAGGAAAATGTTAAATTAAAATCTCGATTTGAGATAAAATAGAGATATTTTCCACATTTAGAGAACACTGGCGAGGAGTCGGCAAAGGTATCGTCGGTGAGTTGTGTTTTTGTTTTCTTTTCAATATTGTATACCCAAATAGAGGCAAATCCGTTGGCGCTAGGTTTCGAATAAGCAATCCAGCGAGAATCGGGCGAGAAGGTGTAGTCTACAATCTCTTCAGAGGTTGGTAAATCAACCACAATTGGGGTTGTGCTGTTACTTTTCAGATCCATCATTTTCAATTTCATGGAGCGGTCGAAGAAAACTATATACTGACTATTAGGCGACCATTTAGCCTGATACATCCAGGCATTCAACCCTTTAGAAATCTGTTTTGGTGCTGCGTTTTCTTTATTTTCAAGCAAATAAATTTCATATTCGTGCGAGGCATTTTCATCAGAATAATAGAGGATGTTTTTACCATCTGGCGACCAAACAGGATAAACAGCTCTCCCCCACTCTTGTTGTGTTAAATTTTCTACTACCCCCTCTCCAACAGGAACCGAGAATATATCACCGCGCGCATCAAGTAACACTCTTTTACCGGTAGGTGAAATGGCCATACTGTGAATATCTTCCGTAACATTCTTATAGTAAGGCATTACATTAGGATTATCGTAAAGAATTTTAACAGATATTTTCTCTGAAACACCCGTCGATGTGTTTAATTTATATAAATCGCCACCATGTTCATATACAATTTGTCCATTATTTCCGCTTGGCCACATCACATCAAAGTTAGTATGCTTTGTAATTTGCTTTGTCTCTTTTGTGTTCACATCATAGCTATAAATATTAAGCCAAAGGTCGCGATCGGACGCGAAATAGATTGTATTTCCAAACCATACTGGAATTTGATCTGTTCCATCGAAGTTTGTAATTTGCTCCGATTCATTTTTTTCGAGATCATAGATCCATAAATCGGATGCACGCCCCCCTTTATAACGTTTCCACGATCTGAACTCACGGTCAACATAAGAGAATGCCACTTTTTGGTTATCGGGCGATAGTGTAGCGAAGCCACCATGAGGAATAGGTAGCTCTTCTTCTAGTCCACCTTCGCCATTGGCAGCCACTGTGAAGTAGCGCCCCATTCGGCTTCCATATTCTGTACGATTACTTTTAAAAAGGATTCTTTCGCTATCTGCTGTCCAGCCCATTACAATATTATCGAAGCCACCGCGAGGAGGAAGATTACCTTCTGAGTTATACCATGTTAGCTGGCGAGGTGTACCTCCTACTGCTGGCATTACGTATATTTGTCGTGTGCCACTGTATTCAGCTGAGAAAGCAATTTGTTGACCATCTGGCGAAATTTTAGGGAATAACTCCGCCCCTTCGTGAGAGGTAAGCTTCCAGGCATGGGTATTATCTGAAGCTGTATTAACAGCCCAAATATCACCAGCATACACAAATACAACAAGGTCTCCGTTTATATCTGGAAAGCGCATCATTTTGGCATCGTCTTGAGCCCAAAGATTTGAGGAGACGACGAGTAATAAAATTAGAATAAAAGGTTTTAATATTTTCATATTTTTTTATTTTGGCTATTAGCTACTCGCTTTTAGCAGTTTATAAATTATTTAATTTCAGAATTATAATATTAAGTATTAAAAAGCCCAGATTCTTTAAAGAACCTGGGCTTTCGTTAAATTTAAGGGGACTTCTAAAAATTGCTTTGCCCAGATTTGAGATGAGATATTGAGAAGATTTTTCTCATTTTTTGAAGAGCATAGCCTGCTATGTGATGATAAAAATGGGGAAAAGATGCCAATATACCGCTCAAAGATGGGTAAAACAGAGATTTTGTGTCCATATTAATTATTGCTATAAAATCGATGGGGAATTATTAGATGTTCCCTTATGATTTTCTATTTCAACAATTTTGCTGAAATTACCATTTTTTGAACTTCGGAAGTTCCTTCATATATTTCAGTAATTTTAGCATCTCTCATCATTCTTTCTACTGGATATTCGCGTGTATACCCGTAACCTCCATGTAGTTGCACTGCTTTAGTGGTTATTTCCATGGCTGTTTCCGCTGCGAATAGCTTTGCCATAGCTGCATCGGATGAATAAGGTACTTTCTGATCTTTTTTATATGCAGCCGCATATACTAAATATCTTGATGCTTGTACTTTCGTTTCCATATCTGCCAATTGGAACTGCGTATTTTGGAAAGCACTAATAGCTCTTCCGAACTGTTTACGTTCCTTTACATATTTCACAGTTTCGTCCAGCGCCCCTTGAGCTATACCTAATGCTTGAGCTGCAATACCAATACGGCCACCATCTAATGTTTTCATTGCGATACCAAATCCGCCACCCACTCTTCCTAGTAGATTTTCGGCAGGAATAACGCAATTTTCGAATATAAGTTCTGCGGTAGATGAACCTCTAATACCTAATTTTTTCTCTTTTTTACCGAATGTGAAACCTGGCGTCCCTTTTTCTACTATAAATGCAGTTATCCCTTTGGTTCCTTTCGACTTATCAGTCATTACGAAAACGATATACACATCTGCATATATTGCATTGGTAATAAATATTTTAGATCCATTAAGAATATAATTATCGCCGTCTAAAACAGCCGTAGTTTGTTGGCCAGCAGCATCGGTCCCAGCATTAGGTTCTGTTAAGCCGAAAGCTCCCATCCATTCGCCTGAGGCTAATTTCGGTAAGTATTTTGTTTTTTGTGCTTCGGTTCCATTTTCTAAAATAGGAGCGACACAAAGCGAGGTATGTGCCGAAACTATAACACCAGTGGTACCACA
>CAYJOY010000087.1:5530-8037 GCA_964371885.1 uncultured Lentimicrobiaceae bacterium
AACTCCTCTACTGCCATTGCATACATCTGATTGGTGCCACCTGCACCGCCATATTGTTGAGGCACTGGGATTCCTAAAATGCCCAATTTTGCCATTTTTTCAACTGTTTCTAGTGGGAAACGTTCTTCCTCATCTACTTCTGCTGCAATAGGTTTCACCTCCTTGTTTGCAAACTCTCTAATCATAGTTAGGAATAGTTCTTCTGTTTGATTTAGATCAAAATTCATAAAATATATAATATTTCTTAGTTGTTAATAATAATAAAATTCCCTAATTGTGTTTGGATGTATTGAACCGATTTTGAGTAGTCCAATATGTTTTGTATCACCTTATTTCGAGGTGATACTTTTCTATTTTGCTTCATTTTTTTTGAAATAGTAGATTTTTTTTCCATCTGCGATTCTTATTTTCAGCTAAAACGCATGCAGTGTTAGAATATTGTAAACCCACAACAGAAAGTGAGTTTTTTTAATAAAAAAAGTGTAATGATTTCATTTAAGTTACTCTAATCTATTTGCTAAAAATATTTATCGATTCTTCTAATACTTTGGTACACACGGGGCAAAAGCCGTTGTATACAGCCTCTTTCATTGTACAATCGAGCCATGGTCTGTAAACGCCTTGTGCCACATAGCCACCACCTTCAAATACACCTAAAACTCCTTTGTATTTTTGTGTGTTTGGGGTGGGCACAGGAGTCTTTTCTTTCAGTTGCGACTTCCATTTTACATCGAAGTTGGTAAGTGTGGTTAGATTTCTCTCTACCGGTTCAACCCCTTCCGGGTAATAATCGCGAACAGAAACTTCCGAATTGTAGTACTCATCGCCTAATCCACCTATTAAATGTCCTAACTCATGCACAATTACGTAGTCGCCTTGAAAACCTTCGTTAGTTACAGTGCAGTAAAAATTATAAATACCACCGCCGCCATATTTTTTGGTATTTCCTACAATAACAATAACATCGTATGGAGCGTCGTCGGCTATTTCGTTCATACGCCACACATTCAAACACATTAAGTAACGATCTAAATCGATGATATTAAAACTACTATTAATGAGTGTATTACGCACTACACCTCCATTAGGATCGGTAATCCCCGATTCTTTTGAGTACCCTTTTATGGCTCTAATGTTTACCTTTTCTTTATTTTCCTTAAATGGAGTACATTCCATAATATAGCCAGCAAAGCGCTCCATATCTTGAGCCAATTTTTTCTTATCAGATTTCGCGTAACCGTCAGGTATAAAGAGGATATCGATACAATTCTCGGGTTTACCTCCAATGTGTAAATCTAATGTACCAAATTCTTTTTCAAAAGGGATTATTCCATCTTGGTTAGGAGAAAATATACCACTGTAAATTAAGCTTGGTTCGTTTTTTCTACTATAAGTTGTTAACTTATAAAGTATTTCATTCTTCGGAAAAGGGATCACAATCACCTCTTCAAATTTACCCACTTCTGTTTCTGCCCTTTTAGTTGAGGTGTATTCTTCGAAAAGTGAAGAATAGCTTTTCTGCAGAATGAGCGTATTGGTTGCTTTATCATACACTTCTAAAACAATATCCCCTATCCTACCCTCTTCTATTAAGTTCTCGCGTGTTCCATACCAACCCTCTCCTTTAAAATGATCAGCTATCACCACCGAATCCATATCGTTTTTTCCTATTCTTAAGTAGTTTATTCTTAAGGTTTTTTCCTCAAAAAAATGCTCAAAATTTTGTGCAATTACCCCACCCATGGTAAATAAGGCGAATAAAAGTATTAACGTTTTTTTCATATCTAATTTTTTGTTTTAATAATTACTTTATAATTTAACAATTTTCTTTATTATATGCTGATTATTATGTGTTATTCTTACAAAATAAGTCCCAGCTTTGAGTTGGTTTAACACTATTTGTGGTGTATATTTTGAAAAATATTGTAGCACCTTTCCTTTTATATCTATGAGTTCAATTTTCGTAATTCCCTCTGTATTAAAACAATCTATATTAATAGAGGTGGTGGCGGGGTTAGGATATATGTTTATTTCATATTTTTCATTAACATGAATGGTGGAGGGGTTTGAGAAGTTTATTCTTGTTTTTGGGGTAGTAACTTTCAATTTCCAATCATAAAAATAGTAGTAATAGGTGGGATCGAACGCGGTATTTTGTGTAATAGAGAGCGGCCCTATTGTGTATGGGTATCCCCCTATTTGATTATTGCGCCAAAAGCGGCATGCTTCCCCCTCTAAAACTGAAAGTAGTTGCCCGTTAGCTTTAGGGATATCGAAGTATAAGAAAACCTCTTGAATCCCCTGCTCTATATATATAGTAGTATCTTGAATTGTATTCCTATATTTGTCTTTCAATTCAATGGTACGCTCACCACTTGTTGCGGCATTCACTTTTACCGATATTAACTCTATCTCTTGTTCGCAATCGAAAATAAGCGCATGTGCATTAGTATTAGTGAAATAACCTCCATTTTCCTCAATTCTCTCATCTCCCCCTACCATTGTAT
>CAYJOY010000088.1:0-7892 GCA_964371885.1 uncultured Lentimicrobiaceae bacterium
AGGAGTTTGTCTACCACTATTATAATTTCGGGATTTTCGCTATGTTTAAACCTATTGATGATATTGGTTTCGTATCGCTTAGCTGTTCCGTGCTCATCCATCATTTTTTTCCAAAACTGCATCTCTTTATTCGTAAGTTCTCCAAAGGCTTCGTCTTCACCTTCTCTTGTATCGGGCGAGGTGATTAAAACTTCGGAGGTTACCAGTCCAATCTCATCCAGATATTTTTTATAGAGAATGGCTACCCACTTACGCGGCGCTACCAATTGTCCCTTAAAACCTGAGCCTTGCCAGTTATCTTTAAAATGGAGGGAGATATTCCAGGCAATGGCGTAGATTCTTTGCTCCGTTTGATTCAGCACATCGGCTCTGCTAAACTTTTTCTTTAAATCAGAACGTTGGTACTCATTTAAAGGTTCGCATACACAATCAAAATAGCGATCAATCGGTTTGTCGTGAACAATTTGTGGCGATAAGCGCCCTTCGTAAAGGAGTGGTACCACAGCTCCATCTTTAACGGCTTGATTCACCGTGTATATAGGACGTATTAATCCTCCAAACTTCTGAAGGGTGCTCTTTTCCTTTTTCATCAGCGGCGTCCCCGTCATGGCTATAAAACAACCGTTAGGCATCGTGCGCTCCATCTTAATTCCCATTTCACCGTAATGTGAACGGTGCCCTTCGTCTATCAAAACGAAAATATTATGATCGGTTAAAGGGGTTTTCATTCCCTTTACTGCTGTTTCAAACTTATTAACAATAGTGGTGATTACGGCATCGCTTTTGCTGCGCAATAACTCAATCAGCTGACTACCCGTTTTGGCGTTCTCTACCACTATGCCACACTTGCGAAAGGTGTTGGTGATCTGTCTATCAAGATCGGTACGGTCGGTTACCAACACAATTTTGGGATTCTGAATGGTGCTATCCATGGCAATGGCCTGCGCCATTAAGACCATGGTGAGCGATTTTCCACTCCCTTGTGTGTGCCAAATTACGCCCCCTTTGCGTCTTCCTCCTTCAATATTACGGACGCGCTCCATGGTTTTACGCACCGCAAAAAATTGCTGATAGCGTGCTACCTTCTTCACACCATCATCGTAAAGGGTATAGTTAAACATTAAATCTAAAATCCTTTCTGGACGACATAATGAATAGAGATATTCGTCTTGAACCGATGGCATGATGGGTTGTTCGTATAACGTCTCGAAGTAATGACGCACGTAGCTGTAACGTTCGCTAAAAATCTTCTCATTCATCAGTTTGCTATTTACCAGCGCTTTGAGTTCTTTGTGGTGTTGCCTCTCTTCTTCGGAGGTAGTAAACTGATTGCACCACTTGGCCCAAAACTTTTCAGGCGTGCCAGTTGTGGCAAAACTGGCTGTTTGTGTGGCCACCGCCAATAGCAATGCCGAGTATTGATATAACATTCGGATTCCATCCTCTTTCTGATTACGAAGATGCTGCGATATAGCCTGCGGAATAGCCTCCTTCATGTCGGGACGTTTACACTCTATTACACAGAGTGGTATACCATTTACAAATAGAACAATATCGGGACGATAGGTCTCATTAGAACCCGCTCTTGCTACTGAATATTCTTCACACACATGAAAAACATTATTGTTAATATTCTTCCAATCGATGTATTGTAAAGTGAACGACTTTTTATCCCCATCTACGCTTTGCTCTAAACTTTTGCCTGCGGTAAGCAGGTCGTAAATAGTCTGTGAGGCGGTGATATACCCCTCGCTCATCGACACGTTGCGCAATGTTTCTATACCCAACGTAATATTCTGCGGCGTGAACAAGGCCGTACGCGTAGAGCTAACCTGCGCCACATTAATCACTTCGAGCTGTTTGCGCAAAATCGGCTCTAAAATCACATTAGAGAGATTATGGCCACGCTGCTCTAGCGCCTCCGTAGGACTTAAATAAGTATAGCCAAGCTTTTCGAGCAACATCAGTGCTGGTATCTGGCTAATATGGTCTTCTTTGAATGATAGGTTCATAATTTATTATTTATTTATCGCTATTCCATTTATATTTCGCAATTCTTTGGTACGCCCCATCGCTGCGTATACTGTGTTCATAGTAATTTCGTTGCGCACCATTTCGCCATCAATTACTGCTCCTAATAATGGCGCACGGTTTTGGGTGCAGAAGGTTATAAAATAACAACCTGCCGAGGCATAATCGTATCCTTTTAAACGAATGGATCTTCTGTTTCTGAGAGGGCGGTTCATGATGGTGTGAGTTAGGGGTTAGTTGGGGGTTGGTTTATAATGTATTTCTTCATTTCAGTTACGATAATAGGCAAATCTTCTATAATATTTGGCTGGAAGAAACTTGGTGTTTCTAGGTTTTCCGCATTAAATCCAATTTGTCTTACAACTCCAATACCTCCATACAGTTTACAACTAAGTGTTTTTTGAGAACTTCTTACAATGCTATTATTTGTTATAACTATAGAATTCTCCTTTTCTTGGAGTACACAGTTGTATTTTTTTGAATTACATGGAAGTATCCAGCAGATACCTATAAGTTCAATTAACTCATTTTTATAATCGGTTGCAATCTTTTCAAAGTGTGGAAAATCTATTTCAAAAGCTTTAAGTAAAGCAAGTACTTTGATGAAATCATTATCTCGTATAAAATGGAGATTCTTGCCTAATTGAATTTCTTCTTTTAGTATAAGATGTATATACCCCTCCAAATTATTGCTGATTCCTCGTAAACTGATTGGATTCTCTTTGGTTTTAGATATTGATTTATCTATTATTAAATCTGTTAGCACCGACTTTACTTTTTCGTGCTTGAGTAAATCCGCATCCAATTTAGAAAATATAAACTCCATATACTTTTCCCTAAGAGAGTAAGTGAATGGTAGTTGTGAAGAGAATTTTGAGATATAGCCTTTAAAATCTGTATTTTCACCGTAAAAATGGTGAAATATACTTTTTATATTGTTAAGATCGCAAACGAGAAGAATGGTGTCAAAATCGAATTTATTGGAGCCTTTCACCGCTTTCCACTCTATTAAGCCTGGTCTTTTCCGCTCGATGTGCGCCGATAGGATATTGAGTATTCTAAAAATATGCGCGGGGTCTATCCGGTCTAAATCTTCAACTACTAATACTACTTTTTTATTTTTGTTTTCTTCTCGTGCTTTAATTTGTTGCACTATTTTGCAAATGGTTTGACTGATAACATCGAACTCATAAATAGAACCTTTGTAGTTGTCAAATTCATTAATAAATGTTTCTGCTTGGTTGCTTTCCGATAGCTCTTTAATTTTGGTTTCGTAATCACGAAATTTTTCAATGTTTTTTAATAAATAAGCGATTGGCTCTTTCAACGTGTCAGTACCTAAACCTGCAATGTTGAAATTAGGAATTGAATTTAAAATATCGTCAAAAATAGCCAATTTATGTGTTTGACAATAGCCCCAAATCATCATAATTTTGTTAAACTCTTCCTCTTTAAATTCATGCCAAGATAATATTTGCAGCAGCAAATCGCGTTTTATATATTCAAAAATATCTTTGTTTTCGGCTACTTGATAGTTTAGCGGATATATGGTAAAAAAGATATATTGCTCTTTGAATTTTTCAGAAAATTGACCTAAAAAGGTACTCTTCCCATCGCCATAACGAGCCGACAATATCACCCTCTCCATAGATTGGAGATAGGTGTTAAATTCATCTACTTCTTTATCTATGGGGATGAAGATTTCGTTTGGGGGTTGTTTGGTTAATTGGGGCATAGTTACTATAGTATATAAAATTGGGTTATTCTGATCTTATTTGAATGATAGGGTCATAGGTTTTTATTTTTAAAAAATAGACTTGATTATTTTATCTGTACCTGCAATTAAATCTTCAGTGTTCTCCTTGTTTGGTTCCTTCTCTTTATTATGGCAACAAATATTTCTCAAGTCTCCCATTAGTTGTATATGTCTGAATTGAGGCGTGTCAATGATATTATTATTCTTGAGCAAATCGTTAAAATCGTTTATTGTAGAATTTTTCTTTGTTACCCTAATATTATGACTTTTACACACCATTGCAAGATGCTTCTCTATAAGAACACCACAGATAGCTCCTGATGCTCGATAAAACCCTTTTTTGCACAAAACGGATGCACTTTGAATTTCTGAATCAAAAACGTCTGCTTGTAATAATTGTTTAATATCATACAATGTACTATCAAATCTTGTTTTCAAAGATTTAACGATTTCATACTGCTGCAGAAATTTACTTATCACTGAGTCAGTGCCCACAATAATTTCCCCTAAACCATTTTTTCTTACAATATTTATTAGATAATCAGAAATAGTATAGCTTTCGTATGTAAGTTCTTTGCGCCTTGGCTGCTTATAGTAATATACAAAATCTTCTAATCGTTCCGGTGTGAGTTGTTTGATAACAGCAAGTGACTCATTATACCATCCTTGATATTGATTTCTGAAAGTGCATGACTTAATTTTTTTAATCTCTTCAGGGGCTATACCATGTAATTCAATATCTATTTCCAACTCGTTGTAAAGCCCCCATAACAAATCTTCTCCATGTGTTACTAATTTTTCAATATCTTTTTTGTATTTTTCAATATTACTCATAATTTTAATATTTCAATCGTTTTCTATCTGAGAGTAGTTGCTGCATTAAGCCTCGTTTTTGATCGCGGTTGGCTTCGTGTTTTGCAACAACTTGCTCGATCTCAGGTCGCTGTGGTTAATGTTTTTTATCTCTTGGAGGACAAGGATCCCCTCCATAACTATTTGGATTCTGGATAGTGCCATCCTTTTTATGAGGGATTAGTTCGGCTCCAATATTTCGAGCTTGATTTCTTGCATAATCCATAGCTTCTGCTTTTGTTTCAAAATGTTTTGAGGCACGCTCCGCATTTTCTCTTTTTGAATCCCATCCACCTCTTTCGCTATTTGGAACTACGTGTACTTCTTTTCTTTTTGCCATAATCTAGTTTTTAATTAAAATTTCCTTTTCCTTTCGCAATACTATGAGCCATTGATTAAAGTTGTTAAGAACATCTTCAAAAGTATTGCATCCTAAATATAATGTTTTTCCATCATTGTCTGAGGGTGAATAAAAAATGTCACATAAGACTGCACCTTGGATACTATCTTTTATAAGAAACACATTTCTAAAATCTATATTCATTGAAATTTCAATTTGATAAAACTGCATCTCATAAAATCTTATATCAACTTCATTTTTGGGTATCGCAAATATAAAGTCCTTGATGTCAAGACCTTTTTCAGCTATCAAAGCATTCATCTTAGCTCTTTGAGATGGTAATAATTGTTTCATATTTTTAATCGTTTTTTTCCACTCAGCAATACTTGCATTAAGCCTCGTTTTTGCATGCGTAGGGTTTCTAATTTCTTTGTTGCTAATTCTATTTCTTTATCCGATGCCGTTAATACTTCTGCTATGGCAGTTTGCTCGGCAAGGGATGGAAGAGATATTTTAATATTTAATACTTCTAATTTTGAAAGATTAAATCTGGTTGACCCTTGTGCTAGTATTGCCATTTTTTTACGAAAGTTTTGTGAGCGTAAATAATATGCAGCAAATTCTGGTTGTAAAATTGAGAAATTATTTAATCTATACCCAAAGCAAAAACTATTTAAGTAAAGATTTTCGAAAGACTCAAGCAATACAGCAGACATCCCAACTTCGTTTGGTGTTTCTGACGATACTGTAAAAAATACATCCCCATACTTAGCTCTATTTTGTTTCTCATTTCCAATGCTCACTTTACCAAGCTTGGTTATGTCTACTTTTGTATTGTTGAATATATTAACGTAAGGAATGTAATAATCATCACCGCAATCAAAATCTTGTTTCGTTTTTCCGACTAATCCATTGTATGTTGTTCCTATCTCCCCCAACCTCACACTTTCCCACGGATCATTAAAATTACCCAAGCGTTTTTTACCCGTTAATAGCTGTTGCATAAGGGCACGTTTGCGGCGTTTAAGTGCATCTACAAGTGCGCTTTGTTTTTCAATGACTGCATCCCAATATGATAAAACTTCGGCTATGCGGTTTTGCTCGGGAAGGGGTGGGGTCAATATTGGGAAGTCAGAAACATCCTTACTTGTTATATTGGGGTCTTTTCTGCTACTTGCAGCAAAGTTTTTCCACAACCCTACTTTTGCGTTTAACCAAAATAACACATATTCTGGTGTAGCCTTCTTTGCATCACACAACAACGCTGATAAAGCTTGATTAATTACAGCATCCATTAATAGCATCCCCGTCCGTCCTATTTGGTTAAAACCTCCGTACATTGCTACTAACACTGTGTCTTTAGGTAGTATTTTAAGAGATGTTTCATTAATTGCTTTTTCGGTAACGCATTCCTCTGTTTCTGATAACATAGAATTATTCAAGTCGGTAGTTTTTACCCATGGAATATTGCCTCCTTCAAAAAAGAGATTATTTGCTCTTAAAGGAGTTGCTCCCGATGTGATTTTCGCAATTTCCTTTAGTCTCTTTACCTCCCACTCCATTGGGATAATTCCAAGGGGGGAACCTTTGTAGCCTTGTGGTATGTTATTGTTCTTCATCTTGCGGATCTTTCAGTTGTTTAAGTTGTTTGTTCTCTATACTTTTAATGGCGGAGGCAGTGGGAAGTTCTTCGGGCATAGTGCCTCCTAGTTCTGCTATAGTTTGGCGCACTTTTGCTCCCACCTCGTAGTGAGTTTGATTGGCAGCTTTTGCGGCATCGGCAAGCTGTGAGTTATGCTTGCGCAACTCTTCTCGCAGAAAAAGTCGCTGCTCCTCTTCGGTGGTGAGGGCATTATATTCCTCCATCTGCTTAATCTCGGCAATGCGCGTTTGTACCGCAAAGTAAGTTTGCCCTTGCGCCACTACCGCCTTGCTTGGATCGGCGTTTTGAACGATAAGATAGCAGGCATAGCGAGAGAGTTTTATCGACTCTAATTCTCGTTCTGCTCCAGATCCGATCACAACCATTTCGAGGATATCCTCGAAATGGTCTGAAACCTCGTTTCCACTGTTAGTGCAAGAAATCTTCGCTTTCTCAATTACAGGTAAGAAGTGTCTGTATTCCGTATATTCTAATACTTTCCACGGTTGTCGAGACGTCCAGAACTCGTTGCCGCTTTCGTCTAACCTGCGGAGGTTTTCAAATATTGAGTTTTCTGTAGTGTTTTTTTCTATAGTATTCATAGTGGTTTGTTTTTATTTGCGCTCTCTAATTTTTTAACAATCCTATCAAAATCGGATTCTATAACCTGGCGTTTGTTGAATGTTTCGTACTCAGTCTCGGCTTTTTCCTTAGCTTGCTGAGCACTCACTCTTCCTTTGCCCTCAAGCACGCGATACTCGTTAAACTCAAGAAACCTAATAACACTGTCGGCAAACTCACGCATTGTAAAAATGGTTCGGCGTTCGATAAGTCGTTCCACATAGTCGAAATAAGAGGCGACTAAACGGTCGAGTTTAGCCATTTTCTCGTGAGTGAGATAGTTTTTCGCTACTGTAACATCGCTTTTTAGCACACGTCCTTTGGGTGCGTTCTTAAATGTTTTTAAGCCCATAAACTCGCGTTCAGCATCGGCTGACGAATGTATGATTTCAGCAGCTGTTTTACCGTGTATAGCATAGTGGAATTTGTTTTGGACTTCGGCATAAAAATTAATAGCCTCTTGGGAGTGTTTATTGTAATCGCTACTGCACACAGCAAATATATCTGTAATTTTTTGATAGATTCTACGCTCACTTGCCCTAATAGAGCGCACTTGTTCGAGCAAATCTTCAAAATAATCTCTTCCAAAGTATTGCCCATTTTTAAGACGATAATCGTCTATGATGAAGCCTTTGATAATAAACTCCTTT
>CAYJOY010000089.1:0-7871 GCA_964371885.1 uncultured Lentimicrobiaceae bacterium
CGTTTCCTGAGCTAATAGTATTTGAAACGGGTGGCATGAAAGGGCGTCGTAAAGAGTTAGTAAAAGAGGAACTGCATACTATAATTGCCGATGCTTTGGGCGTGCGGAAAATTCATTCAGAATACGGAATGTGTGAGTTGCTGTCGCAAGCATATAGCAAAGGTGATAATTTATTTTCAACGCCACCATGGATGCAACTTCGCCTGCGCGATGATAAATATCCCCTTTTTCATAGCCAAGAACTCTCCTCTGGCGTTATTAATGTAATAGATTTTGCCAATATTTACTCTTGTGCTTTTATTGCTACAGACGACCTCGGGAGGATGAATAATGGAGCAATGGAAATTCTAGGCCGAATGGATTCAACCCAAGTGCGTGGACGTAATTTAATGTATGTTTAACAAAAATTAACTAGTACTCTGTCTCAGCTGTCAAAAACGACGAGTAGTTGCGCCATTTAGTTAACAAACTCTGGAAGTTCTCAGGAAGTTCGGATACGAAGTGCACCTGTTTACCAGTAGTAGGATGAATAAACCCTAACTCTTTAGCATGTAGTGCCTGGCGAGGAAGTAATTCGAAGCAATTATTTACAAACTGTTTGTATTTACTAAAGGTAGTCCCTTTTAAAATGCGATCTCCACCGTAGGCCTCATCGTTAAATAACGGGTGCCCAATAGATTTAAGATGTACCCTAATTTGGTGAGTACGCCCCGTTTCGAGAACACACTCTATTAAGGTAACATATCCAAAACGTTCTATCACTTTCCAATGGGTAACGGCGTGTTTCCCAAGCTCTTCATCGGGCGAGAAGGTGGTCATAACAGTTCTATCTTTGGGATGCCTTCCAATGTTGGCAACTATGGTCCCTTCATCTTCATCGAAATCGCCCCAAACCAGGGCCCAATATTTTCTGTCAATAGAATGGTCGAAAAACGATTTGGCTAAGCCCATTTGTGCCTCTTCCGTTTTGGCCACCACCATAATTCCAGAGGTGTTTTTGTCAATTCGGTGCACTAAAAGTGGCGTCATCTGTTCTCCACTCTCCACTTTTTCATCCCTTAAATGATGAAGGAGTGCATTTACTAAAGTGCCAGTATAATTGCCATGCGCAGGGTGCACCACAAAGTTAGGCGGTTTATTAATAAGGAGTAGGTCTTTATCTTCGTATGGAATATCAAGAGGAATGTCCTCGGCCTCCATTGTAAACTCTCTCCGTGGATGAGGCATCAATACAGATATCTTATCGTTGGGTTTTACTCTATAGTTTTGTTTAACAGCCTTATCATTCACCATGATACATGATGCTCTAGCCGCTTGTTGAATTTTATTACGGGTAATGCTACCTATATGCCCCAACAGATATTTGTCGATGCGCAATAACTCTTGCCCTTTATCTACAGTGAAGTTATGATGTTCATATAGCTCGTCTTTTTCTTCCGAATTTACTTCTTCTTCCCACTCTTTCATTAACTCTTTTTTCTATTAGTATTGATTTTTATAGATATGTCTGGAAGAACCGTATCCAGAGAATACTTCAGGTTTGTATATGTCGAAGCAATAACGAACCATTAGTTCAATATCACCAAAACTTCGGTTTTTTTGGTAGCCTAATGTACTAGCTGTAAAACCGTAGGCAAAGCCAAGATCTAATCCTTTAAGATAAATGTTTGAACTATTGTGGAAAGGACGAGTTCCTGCAAAAACAGACACCGCGTCGTTTAAACGGTAGGAGGCTCCAAACCAAAGTAAACCATTGTAGCGTGCTAACGCCATTATATCGAAAGAGTACGTTTTAAAGTCGGTTTTTATTAACGCTTGTGGTTCAAGGGTCCACGATGGATTTGAGGGGATAGTATAAATGTATCCACCGTATGCGTATAATTGGCGCGCTAATTCAATATTATCTTCACCAGAAATGCGAATGCTAGTAGCTAATTGAGTAGCCGATAAACCTGCATACCAAGTAGCTGTTTTATACAAAAGACCAAAATTAAAGTCTAAGTTCATATACGATTCCCCTTGTCTTAAGGCTTCTACTATTGGGTCATTTTCTTGCCCTGGTCGAAGGTCGGCTCCATCAAGCTGCATATTTAATAACCCAACTTGGAACCCTATTCCTAGCTTGCCACCGCCAATATTCATTTTATATGCGTAACCTAAGCGGATTCCTACATTGTCTAAATATCCGTTTTTATCTTTAATAACTGATAATCCGACGCCACCGCGTAACTTTTTAATATAACTGTCGAGATTAAATAATATTTGTTCACCACGCGTTTGATCTGGCTCTGCGTACTCAGCATTAGCGGCGTCTTCCTTATACACATCTTTGTACCCTAAATACTGCTCGCGGAAGAGCAATGAAAAACATAATGTGTTGTTTTGTTCCCCAATGGCACCGGGGTTAAAATACATTTGCCCCCAAGGATAAAGGGTAAATTGTGCATCTTGTTGAGAAAAGCCCAAAAAACTTGCCATAACCATGGAAAAGAGGATAATTATTTTTCTCATATCTATATATTTGATTCTTAAATTATTCAAAAGCTATATTTGTCCTAAAAAAACGCTAGTCTTATCACTATTTAGTCTGTTTTTGCTAAAACAAAATTAACCCCCAAAAATAGCCTTTTTTTTTCAAAAATGTATCACTTTTAAATAAAAAAAATCCACCTGATATAGAATGAGCTTTGTTAGTAGTGTAATTAATTAAAATAAATATACTTATGGCATTAATTTAGAAAATGTATAAATTTACTTTATTCAAATTCATAACACCCCAAGTCAGGTATTCCAGTGCGTGTTTTCCCTGTAATATCAAGTATTACCCCAATGTTTTCTTTCCCTGCATTAATAGCAGGCGACTCTGCTGTAAGTTCGAAGTTTCTTTCTAAACGATCCTGAAATAGTGGATCGAGGTTAAACAGACAATTTTGGAAGTACGATGGGCTCGTTTCGTTCGTTTTTATCAAGCAATTCTCAACAGCAATCTCTAGCGTTGCCTCTTCAGATTGATGTAGAAGAAACTCATTTTCAATATTTCCATACACTATATTATTAACGAAAAGTGCCGTTGAAGCGTAGGCTAATTGATATACATTAGAGAAGTTACTTACGTAAACGATAGGATTTTCTCGTTTCCCTTGTGAGAAAAAATTGTAAAAAGTAGTATGTTTTACATTTAGGTTCCCCCCTTCAAATTGAACGCCGCAGCTACCATTGTTGTAAATGAGCGAGTTTGTGATGTTCACATTGCTGTATCTAACGAGTAACGCGCTGTTTAGGGTGTTTTTAATGGTTGTATTTTCGATATTAACAACATCATCGGTTATCAAAATCCCCTGCGAGGTTGGAAGCGGCTCTACTTGAATTCCTATATATGCATTAGAGATGTTGGCATTATTAATAGATACATCTCCGCCTTCATTAATCCAAATACGGTTCCACTGAGAATAATCTTCATCGTACCACTCTTCTAAACGGTCGCCCCTAAATAAAATAGGTTCTTCTGTCGTGCCATTAACACTCATATTTCCAAATCGATACACCCATAATCCAGAGTTGTGGTGAAAGTATACTTTAGTGCCAGGCTCAATGGTGAGTGTTCCTAGTGAGTCTACTACAGCCCACCCATAAACCACAATAGGCTTTTCGTTGGTCCATGTAACGTGCTCGTTAGCACCCGCTACCACTTTGTATCGCATCGTTTCAGGGCCACTGTCGGCAATAATAAATTTTGCATCCTGCCCGTAAGCCACTAAGTTCACCTTCTGTTCTTTATTAGGGGTTCTAAACATGATAGAATCGCTAACCAAAAACGGAGTGTTTTGCATGCCCGGATTAATATTAACCTTAACAAATACAAAAACACTATCTTTCGCAGGGATGGTCATCTCTGGAATATGTGCCCCTGCAACACCATTTACATTCATGCTATAGTAAGAGTTCCCACCATTACCAAGAGTTATGGCTACATCAACATCGTGATTACTAGGATTAAATGCAGTGAATTTTTGAGTAGCGGAACCTACGGATGTGAATATGGTATCGAATGTAACTTCGTGTGTAGAGAATTGCAGCGTAACATTTACTTCATCTGGTTCTTTATTGCATGATATAAATGTAGTACAGATAAGTAGTAGCAGTGCAATAGCATAGAAAGGAAGTACAGCGTGTTGTTTCATTGTATTATTAATTGATGTAGGGATATTGTTTTGTTTGAACACTTTCGAATAACGTAATTTTATTTTCGATAGTGTATCTGTTTTATTTTTTCACTAAGAAATCGGCAAGAACAATAGCGGCCATAGCCTCCACTACAGGGATAACGCGTGGAGCTACACATTTGTCGTTGCGATTATTGCTCGTGAAAATAGTGCTGATCCCTTGAAAATCAATGGTTTGCTGAGGCTTTTGAATAGAGGGTATAGGTTTAAATGCTACTGAAAAATGGATGGTTTCGCCATTGCTAATCCCCGCTTGTATCCCTCCATCGTGATTGGTGATGTGTTTAAAATCTTTGGTAATAAGGTCGTTATGTTCAGATCCCTTCATGTTAGCGGCGTCAAATCCACAGCCGAACGAAAATCCTTTGGCAGCGTTAATTGATAACATGGCGAAAGCCAGTCGCGCACTCAGTTTATTGTAGATAGGATCGCCAATACCAGGGGGAACGGATGAGATGGCTGTGTGAACTACTGCTCCGTAGCTATCTGTTTCGTCAAATTTCTCGTTTTTCAATCTAGGAATTTCGTGCGTGGAGCAAAAAGTAATGTTAAAGCATTGTTTCAAATACAATTTAGCAATAGCTCCTGCCACTACACGGCACACCGTTTGCCTTGCCGAAGCGCGCCCAGCTCCTAAATTATCGGTAATGCCATATTTTACCTTGTAAGTATAGGAAGCATGAGATGGTTTCATAACGCAGCGCGTTTCCTCATTTATCTTTATATCTTTATTAGGAATACGATATGAAATTGTTCCTCCCGTGGTTACCCCGTTGGTAATGCCCGATAAAAAAGTAACTTCATCGGGTTCCTTCCGTTGCGTTGATAGAGGATCTCGTGAAGGGGCGCGACGAATTAGTTCTTGTTTAATAAACTCATAATCAATAACTACCCCTTTGGGGCACCCTTCTATTTTTCCGTTAAGGTATTCTGAATATGTTTCTCCGAAATCGCTAATAATAAAATGGTTGCCAAACGAATCCATGAAACTAATAGTTATAATAGTCGTGGTTTCTCCTTTGTTTACGCCAATATAGAATGAGCAATATGCCGAACAGCATTCCACCTAAGTGGGCAAAGTGCGCAACTCCTGCCTGCGTGCCAGTTACTCCGAAAAAGAGTTCTAATCCACCATAAATCATTACAAACCATTTGGCTTTAAGGGGGAGTATGAAGTATATGTAAATAACGGCGTTAGGGAAAGTCATTCCAAATGCAAGCAGTAAGCCAAACACCGACCCAGAGGCGCCAACAATGTTGAAAGAGTTGAGGAAACTCTCTCGAATAAGCGCGGTGGCATTGGTTATTTCATTAATTGCTAGCGGATTATCTTGAAATATTTCTAGGTTTTTTTCGAAGGTAATACGCAACGATTCAGAACTACAGTTTGTTACTAAATATTGGTATGCTTCGAGTGATGGATTGTTTAAAAACTGATTAATCAGTAATACGTCGCCTTGTATTTGAAATGCAACAATGGCATAGTGTATGGCGGCGGCGCCGATGCCCGTAACAAAGTAGTAGATAAGGAAACGTTTTGTGCCCCAGTGGTTTTCGAGTGTTGCGCCGAACATCCATAAGGCAAACATGTTAAAGAAGATATGGGTAAAATCTCCATGCATGAACATGTATGAAATAACTTGCCAAGGACGGAAGTCCTCGGCAAGCACGTAGTGTAGTCCAAAAATTTGGTAAAGGTCTATCCCTTGTGTCCCAAAAACGTAGGTGGCAAGGAAAAACAATCCGTTAATAATTAATAGGTTCTTAACGGCTGTAGGTAATATGTTATAACTATTGAGACCAACCTGCATGTTTAGGGGTTATAGTCTTTCAAGTTGAACGGTAAAGTGGCGCATAATAGGCGACTCCCATTTTATTTCCACCCCTCTATTGATGCTATCTCTTCTGTCGAATACGTTTTTCAACGCAACCGCAATCACATCCATGTGGTTGTTGGTGTAGGTTCTACGAGGAATAGCCAAACGTAGAAGGTCTAAACCACCAAATCTATTTTCGCGAGTTACAGGATCTCTATCGGCTAAGATATATCCAATTTCGCAACCTCTGATACCTGCTTCTAGGTAAAGCTCAACGGTTAATGTTTGCGCTGGAAACTCCTCTTTCGGTACATTGGTAAGTATTTTTCCAGCATCTACAAAGATAGCGTGGCCACCTGCAGGACGTTGGTAAGGGATGCCGTACTCATCTAAACGAGCTGCTAAATATTCTACTTGTTTGATACGTGTTTCTAGATTATCAAATTCTGTATTTTCATCTAATCCAACCGCTAAAGCGTTCATGTCGCGACCATTCATTCCACCGTAAGTAATGTAACCTTCGTAAATAATGGTTTTAACTTTTGCTTGGTCGTACCAATCTTCTAAGCGGGTAGCAATAAAACCGCCCATGTTTACTTGTGCATCTTTTTTAGCACTCATGGTCATACCATCAGCGTACGAGAACATCTCTAAACAAATCTCTTTAATGGTTTTGTTTTGATATCCTTCTTCTCTCAGTTTAATAAAATAGGCGTTTTCGGCAAAACGAGCAGAGTCGAATAATACAGGTTTATTGTATTTCTTGGCAATCTCTCTCACTTCGCGCATATTTTGCATAGAAACGGGCTGTCCACCAGCGGTGTTATTAGTAACCGTAACAATAATGAAAGGAACTTTATCGGCGTTTTCTGCCATGTAATTTTCCAATTTAATAGGGCAAACATTTCCTTTAAAAGGGATTTCTAGTTGCGTGTCTTTCGCTTCGTCGATAGTACAATCAATAGCAAACGCTTTTCTCGATTCAATGTGTCCTTTGGTGGTGTCGAAGTGTGAGTTTCCAGGGATGCAATCGCCCTCTTTAACTAGGCAAGAGAAAAGTACATTTTCGGCGGCTCTTCCTTGGTGAGTAGGTATTACGTACTCAAAACCAGTTATTTTAGCCACAGTGTCTCTCATTTTAAAGAATGAGGTGGCACCCGCGTAACTCTCATCACCAATCATCATGGCACTCCACTGACGGTCGCTCATAGCACCTGTACCCGAATCGGTTAATAAGTCAATGTAGACATTCTCAGCTCTTAGTTGGAACACGTTATAGTGTGCTGCTTTTAGCCATTGTTCGCGTTCTTCGCGACTACTTCTTCTAATGGGCTCAACCATTTTAATCTTCCACGATTCTGCGTAAGGTAATTCCATATATGCAATTTTAAATTTTAGATTGTTTTTATTTAAGGCCGCAAATTTACACTTTTTTTTTGTATTTGAGGCTCTCTTTTTTCAAAAAAACTTTATTAGCCAAATTGGAAGTCTATTATTGTCGTTTTATTGGAAAAATATAAAAGAGAAGTGGTTGGAAAGTAAAAGCGTTTTCTGTACACATTCATAACAGAGCCATAAATATTCGCAGTTCTATTATTTTAAAATCTCTATATTTCCTGCTCCACAATTTTACCTTTGCTATTAATCACTATATAACATTTTGTGTTCGCGTCGCCTCCTATTCCACACTCAAATATTTCAGAACTAATAGCTTCAATGTTTTCATAGATGTTTTTTGTTATAAACAATAGAATGCAAAAAAAATGTATCTTTGCACCGCTAAAAAAACACTGTATGAGCAACATTAAAATCCCCTACGGCATTATGAGTT
>CAYJOY010000090.1:0-7855 GCA_964371885.1 uncultured Lentimicrobiaceae bacterium
TGTTTTACCATATACATACCCTTTTAGTGATTACTATTTTTATATTGTAAAGAGGAAGTGTTACCCTCCCCATTGTTTTGCACTAAAACTTGCGGCAAAGTTACTAATAAAAATATATAAAATCAAGGGGGAGAAAGATTTTTTTCTATGAAAAGCAAAAAAAGTCACCCTCAATATTGAGAGTGACTTTTTTTTGCAGGGGCAGAGCGATTCGAACGCCCATCAACGGTTTTGGAGACCGCTATTCTACCCTTAAACTATGCCCCTAAAAGAGTAGGAGGTGGGTAAAATAACTACCTCCTACTAGGATTTATTTAGAATTAATCTAAAATTTCAGTAACCTGACCAGCACCTACTGTACGTCCACCTTCACGGATTGCGAACTGTAAGTTAAGGTTTAATGCGATTTCTGATAATAACTCAACTCTGATAGTTAAGTGGTCACCAGGCATTACCATTTCTACTCCTTCTGGAAGGAAGATCTCACCAGTTACGTCTGTGGTGCGGAAGTAGAATTGAGGACGGTATCTGTTGTGGAATGGAGTGTGACGTCCACCTTCTTCTTTTTTCAAGATAACAACAGAAGCGTTAAAGCTTTTGTGAGGTTTGATAGAACCTGGTTTCGCGATAACCATACCACGACGGATCTCATCTTTATCAATACCACGAAGTAATAGACCAGTATTGTCACCAGCTTCACCTCTATCTAATATTTTGCGGAACATTTCAACACCAGTAACAACTGATTTTAATTTTTCAGCACCCATACCAATGATATCAACTGGATCACCAGAGTTGATAACACCTGTTTCGATACGACCTGTAGCCACAGTACCACGACCAGTGATAGAGAATACATCTTCGATTGGCATTAAGAAATCTTTATCAGTATCACGAGGAGGAAGTGGAATCCAAGTATCACAAGCATCCATTAATTCCATCACTTTGTCAACCCATTTAGGCTCGTTATTTAAACCACCTAAAGCAGAACCTTGGATAACAGGAGTGTTGTCACCGTCGAAACCGTAGAATGATAATAACTCACGGATTTCCATTTCAACAAGTTCTAATAATTCAGGGTCATCAACTAAGTCAACTTTGTTCATGAAAACCACCAAACGAGGAACACCTACCTGACGAGCTAAAAGGATATGCTCACGAGTTTGTGGCATAGGACCATCAGTAGCTGCAACAACGATAATAGCACCGTCCATTTGCGCAGCACCAGTTACCATGTTTTTCACGTAATCGGCGTGACCAGGACAGTCAACGTGTGCATAGTGACGATTTTCTGTTTGATACTCAACGTGAGCAGTATTAATAGTGATACCACGTTCTTTCTCTTCTGGAGCAGAGTCGATAGAATCGAATGATTTTACTTCTGATAACCCTTTTGCTGCTAATACAGTTGTGATTGCAGCAGTTAATGTGGTTTTACCATGATCCACGTGACCAATTGTACCAATGTTCACGTGTGGTTTGGAGCGATCAAATTTTTCTTTTGCCATTTTTTATCAATTAAATAGGTTTATAACGTTTGTGTTTATTTTTATGGTTATGTTTTGAGCCATTGACGAGAGTTGAACTCGTGACCTCTTCCTTACCAAGGAAGCGCTCTACCACTGAGCTACAACGGCAATTTCATCAAAGAACCGACCAAAAAATCTTCACTTTTTGGAAGCGCAAAGATACAACATTTTTCTAAACAAAACACTCTTTTTGTTTTTTTTAACTATAACACGCATTTATATTTATAAACAGCTATTAATTACTTGTTTAAAAGAGAAATTTTCATTCCCATTTTTTTATAATTATCTCTATTTTCTCTTAATTTACGAATTGAGGGCCATTTTATATGGCAACTTTTCTCCATTTTTTTACAATATCTGCATAAAACCATTAGCTCATATAGGGCACTTGCCGCCCCATTATGCCATTCGTTCTTATCTCAACTCCCATATAATCGGAATCAATTTTCGCGCTCGTCTATCAACCAACTATAATTTGTTGTATCTTTGCGGCTCATTTCTCATAACTATATTATATAATAAACATGACAAAAAGAAGGGTTGCGCTTTTAGGTTCTACAGGTTCAATGGGAACGCAAGCGCTAACAGTAATGGCTCAATATCCCGAACTATTCGAGGTAGAGGTTCTATCGGCATATCAAAGTACCGACTTATTAATTGAGCAAGCACTGCAATTTACCCCAAATGCGGTAGTGGTTATTTGCGACGAGGCATATACCAAAGTGAAAGAGGCATTATTCCACACCGACACTAAAGTTTTCGCGGGGATGCAATCGTTGGTAGACCTTATGGAAATGAGTACTATCGATATTGTTCTTTCGTGCATAGTGGGGGTTGCTGGTTTACGCCCAGTATATAAGGCTATTGAGACAGGCAAGCCTATTGCATTAGCCAACAAAGAGACTTTAGTGGTGGCGGGCGAGCTCATGACCCAAAAAGCGCGCGAAAAACAGGTCCCTATTCTCCCCGTCGATTCGGAGCATTCCGCCATATTTCAATGTTTGGTGGGAGAGCCTATCAACACCATCGAAAAAATTATCTTAACCGCCTCGGGCGGCCCTTTTAGAGGAAAAGAGCGAGGTTTCCTTGATAAAGTTTCGGTGAGCGATGCCCTAAAACATCCTAATTGGACCATGGGATCGAAAATTACCATTGATAGTGCCACCCTTATGAATAAAGGGTTGGAGGTAATAGAAGCTAAATGGCTCTTCGATGTGCCGCTACAAAATATTGAGGTGGTGGTACACCCACAATCTATCATCCACTCAATGGTTCGTTTTCAAGATGGCTCCATTAAAGCACAACTAGGGTTTCCCGACATGAAATTACCGATTCAATATGCACTCACTTTCCCTGCAAGGTTACCGAGCAACGCTCCTAAGTTTTCGTTACTCGACTACCCTACCCTCACTTTTGAGGCACCCGATGCAGTGAACTTCCCTTGCTTGTCGCTAGCATACCGCGCGGCAGAGGCAGGCGGCGACCGCCCTTGTGTAATGAATGCTGCCAACGAAGTGGCCGTTGCACAGTTCTTAAGTGGTAAAATTGGATTTACCGAAATACCTACCTATATAGAGAAGGCTTTAAGCCAAATTCCTTGCTCCTCTCCAACTACTATTGCCGAATATATTGCTGTAGATATTGAAACCAGGAAAGTGCTGGAGGGAAAATAAAGGTGGGGCACTATAATTCTCACACCAAGGATTCACCTCTATTACCTCTTCTTCTTCATCACCACTAATGCTGTTACTGCAGAAATAATCAAGAAAACGCCGAGCATCATTTGGAGAGAAAGGGTTTCGTTAAAAAGGGAAACTCCAATTACTAAGGCGGTTATAGGCTCCATAGATCCCATAATGGAGGTGTAGGTAGAGCCTATGTTACGGATGGCAATAGCTAATGTTACCATGGCAATAATGGTGGGGAACACCGCCAACGCCACCAGGTATGCAACCGCGGGGAGGCTCTCAATAGGATGAAGTTGCGTAAGCATCCCTAACCGGAGAGCGAGCACTAATGATCCGAAAATAGTAACCCAGAAAGTAAGACGTATTGGGTTTACATTTTGCACACACGATTTGTTAACCACTATGATATAGGCACCGTAGGCCAAGGCAGAAATCATCACAAAAAGGAAGCCTTTAGTGGTAATGGTAGCACTATCGGTATCGTATAGCAATACAACCCCTAAGGTGGTTAAGGCGATGCAAAGATAGGAGAAGAGAGAGAGTTTCTCTTTAAAAATCAGTGCCATAGCCACTGCTACCATTACTGGATAAATAAAGAGCAAAGTGCACGCAAGGCCTGCGTCCATAAAGAGGAAACTTTCGTAAAGGTATACAGAGCTAAAGGAGAATAGTACCCCAAGCAACAGCAGTACCCCACCCTCTTTTACCGTTTTTATGGCAAATGACTGCCGTTGCCACATCATAATGGCTCCCAAAATAATGGCAGAGAAAACGTATCGATAAAATATTACCGAATTGGCATCCATCCCTAGCTCGTATAGTGGGAGGGCAAATAATGGATTAAGGCCATAAGAAATGGCGGCTAAAAACGCCGCTAAAACCCCTTTTGGTGTATTGCTCATTTTTCTAACAAAAAAAAGCTCGCCAATTTATGACGAGCTTATTATTTTACTTATAAATGTATTATATTTCCCAAGTGTCGCCGCTATTTAACAGATCGTCAACACATTGTATTTTACTGTTTGCTTTTCTCTCCTCTATCTGAATTTCTAATAATTCATCGTAGGTTTGCGCTTGTGCAGAGCGGATAACCCCTACTGCCACAGGATACTCGGGTGGGAACATTTTAGCTAACATTAAGTGAACCCCTGGGTCGGAGTTATACATATCGTGTACTAAAATATCCTCTTCAGTGATTCCATTTTCGCCGATAGTTACTACCTCTAAGCGGTTTGTTCCCAAAACAATCCCTTTATTTTTCTCTTTTCCGAAGATCATTTTTTCGCCATGTTTCAGAATCAATTGTTTGTCGTCTTTGGTCTCACGATTCGTTACCATTTGGTGGGTTGCATCGTTAAAAATAACACAATTCTGTAACACTTCTACTACTGAGGTTCCATCATGTTTTGCTGCTTCCAACATTACTTCAGTAATAAATTTAGGGTTTGTATCGATAGCCCGTGCAAAGAATGTCCCTTGTGCACCAATTACCAACTCCCCTACACAGAATGGGTGTTCTATAGTACCATCTGGCGAGGTTTTTGTAATCGAGCCTAATTCAGAAGTTGGAGAGTATTGCCCTTTGGTTAATCCATAAATTTTATTATTGAAAAGCATAATATTTACATCCATATTTCTACGGATAATATGGATAAAATGGTTTCCACCAATCGACATTGAGTCGCCGTCGCCGGTAGCTACCCAAACACTTAGTCCTCCGTTGGCCATTCTCACACCTGAAGCAATAGCATTGGCACGACCATGAATACCGTGGAATCCATAAGTATTAACGTAATATGGAAAACGGGATGAACATCCGATTCCAGAAACAATACAGTAATTTTCTTTTTTATAACCGATCATAGGGAATACTTTCTCTACTGCGGCTAAGATAGCATGGTCGCCACAACCTGGGCACCATTTTACCATTTGATCACTTTCAAAATCTTTTTGAGTTAAAGGCGTTGCCGACCTTTCCATGTTTTGGTATCTCATAGCTATATTGTCTTATAAAATGTTAGTAATTTCATTCATTAACTCATTCACAGTGAAAGGTAACCCTTGCACTTTATTATATTGTAGATATTTAAACTCAGGATGCGTCATTCTTAAATAGCCTACAAACTGCCCCGAATTTAATTCACAAACTACAATTTTTTTGTATTTTGCCAATATTTCTGCTGTATTTTTAGGTAGCGGCATAATATGTTTAAAGTGTGCATGTGCCACCTTTTTACCTTGTTTATTCAACTCTTTAACAGCCGTACAAACAGCACCTCTGGTACCACCCCAGCTCACCACCAATACATCGGCATCGGCATTACCGCCTACTTCTTGTAGCGGTAAACGGTTAGCTACGCGGTTCACTTTTTCGGCACGTTGCGCTACCATTAATTCATGGTTTTGAGGATCTGTAGAGACTAAACCTGCACCGCAAGTTTTTTCCAGTCCACCAATTCTATGGCGTAACCCTTCTGTTCCAGGAATAGCCCACTCGCGCACCAATGTTTCTGGGTCGCGACGATAAGGTTGGTAGTTAGGATCGTTAGGTTTTGCAATTGGAGGATTAATAGCAGGGAGGTCGGCCACGCAAGGGATGCGGAATAATTCGCTTCCTTGCCCTGTGTTACCATCCGTTAAAAGGATAACTGGCGTCATGGTTTCCATCGATAATTTAGCAGCTTCGTAAGCAGCATAAAAACAATCGCTAGGAGATGAAGCAGCAGTTACAATACAAGGAGCCTCTCCGTTTCTTCCAAATAATGCCATGTTTAAATCAGATTGTTCCGATTTTGTTGGCATACCTGTAGAAGGCCCCGCACGTTGCACATTTACTATTACCAACGGTAATTCGGTAATAATAGCTAAACCAATAGCTTCCGATTTGAGCGATAGCCCTGGACCTGAGGTAGTAGTACAAGCCATAGCACCTGCAAACGAAGCGCCTATAGCTGAACAAATACCTGCAATTTCATCCTCGGCTTGGAATACCTGCGCATTTAACGATTTATGACGAGCTAACTCTATTAAAATTTCAGTTGCTGGAGTAATAGGGTACGAACCTAAGAACAATTTTCGACCAGAACGTTCTGCCGCGGCTAATAAACCCCATGCAGTTGCAACGTTACCCGTAATATTGCGGTAAGTTCCCTTTTCTAATTGTACATTCGAAATTTGGTATACCGATTGTATAGCTTCCATTGATTCAGCAAAATTGTAACCCGCTTGCATTACTTTTTTGTTTACTTCGGCAACCTCTAATTTCTTTTTAAATTTTTTCTCTAACAATTTAAAAGGGACTTCCAACTCAAAACTAAAAATGTAATAAACCATACCTAAACAGAACATGTTTTTTGTTCTGCCTGCGGTCTTATTATCTAGTCCATTGGCTAATGCTACCTCTTTCGATAAAGTGGTTATGCTAGGAGCTAAGACATTGTATGAGCTTAAAGAGCCATCTGTAAGTGGGTTAGAGGTGTACCCAGCTTTTTCTAAAGCTTTATCATCGTAGGCATCACCATCGGTAATAATTGTACCACCCATGGTAACCCATTTTAAGTTCGATTTTAGAGAGGCTGGATTCATTGCAACTAACACGTCGCAGGTGTCCCCTACTATACGTGTCTCTTTTCCAATATGAACTTGGAATCCCGAAACACCCGCTACCGTGTTGTGCGGTGCTCGAATTTCGGCTGGATAGTCTGGAAAAGTAGCGATGTCGTTTCCTGCTAAAGCTGCTGCATCTGAAAAAAGTGTGCCAGATAGCTGCATTCCGTCGCCTGAATCTCCGACAAATTTTACTACAACACTCTCGTTTTCCAAAATTTGTTTTTTTGTAGACATAAATTTATGATTTGATTTATTGGGAATTTTTATTGTTTGTATGCGTTTTTTAACAATCTTTTTTATCTATAATTCTTATTTTTAAACAGTTATAATAAATACCATTATTCTTTTTCAAGGTGCAAATATAAAAGTTTTTATTACATAAAGTTATTATTTTTTTAACATTATTTCCATATATTTCACATCGCTCGAATAAGTGATTTTTTTATTTTCGAAACTCCCCTCTACCACCATTATAGGTTGGGTGGGGATATACTTTTTCACTACACTACAATCGTCGGTAGGTTGAAAACGTGGATCGTGCTTACCTAGCTCATACGCCTCTTTTATCAACTTTAAATCAAAGGCTTGCGGCGTTTGAGCATAAAAACAACGGTTTCTATCGGGAATATTTACAATTTCTTGATGCGCATTAATCTCATACAGTGTATCGGTTGCTGGAACAGCTACCGTAACTGCTAAGTTCGTTTTGAGTGCTTCAGTTACCCTATTTATAATAGCATCTGAAAGCATAGGTCGCGCTGCATCATGAAAAAGAAGATTAATATTATCTCTATATTGAAAATGGTGAATGGCGGCTAATGTAGAGTTGTGGCGCATTTTTCCACCTGGAATTATGGCTGTTAGTTTAGGGAAGCGTGTTCCTGTTATTTCCTTTACTATATCTATAATGCTAGCGTGAGAAACAATAATCATCTCATCAATAGCTTCACTATTTTGAAAAGCTTCCACAGCGTATAACAACACTGGTTGTCCGTTCAATAAATGCAATTGTTTTGGCAAATCAGATTG
>CAYJOY010000091.1:0-7833 GCA_964371885.1 uncultured Lentimicrobiaceae bacterium
CTTTACATTAGTAGAGACGAAGTATTCTGATAACGGAGCACCTGCTTTCTACCGTTTCCAAATTAAAGGGAAAGGTTTTATTGTGATCTCTGCCACTAATCAGTTATCACCAGTTTTAGCTTTATCTTTAGATAATGACTTTGGTTCTGGCGAACAAACTACTTATTTTGCAAACAGATTCGCACATCAAGCACAAAAAGCTAATGAAATAGGTGCGTCTCAGGCAGTGGCCGACACATGGAAAAATTTATCATCAACAGATTTTAAACCCTCTTCTTTCAAATCGACAGAAGCAGTACAACCTATGGTAACCACTCTATGGTCGCAAGGTGAGTACTACAACCAAATGTGCCCACTCGATAATAGAGAATTATCGGGAGAAGGTGCTCTTAATGTTGCACGTAACGACTACCGCGCTTTAGTAGGTTGTGTGGCTGTATCGATGGCAAATTACCTATATTATCACCAATATCCAGCGGTAGGTGTAGGTAGATCGAGCTACATCCCTCGTGAATATAGCAGCGAACCCCCTTACGACTTATTATTCGAATATGAACGTCAAGATGTAGATTTTTCAACTTTCAACTACGATTACTATGGAGTTCCACAAGGTTCTGTATCAGGTAACTCTTATGATATGGTTGATAATTACGCTGGTTCAATGGCTAGAATATTATCACACGCAGGTGTTTCAGCTTTTATGAGCTATGGACTATCGGGTTCGGGTGCTTTTAGTACAGATGCATATAATGCACTTATAAGAAACTGGCAAATGGATGGTAATGGTAAATTTTTCTTATTAGATGTTAGCTCAGAACCTGCAATCCGTGAAGAGGATTCGCTAAAAGTTCAAGCATTTATCGACTCTATTTGTATGAATTTAGATAAAAGAATTCCAGTTGCATTTAGTGGTGGTGTTGTTTTTGATCCAGGTGGTGCTGAAGATTTACAGTGTACCCAAAGCCACTCATTTATGATAGATGGTTACTATAGATTGCCAGGGCAACCTACTATGTTCCACGTGAATATGGGCTGGGGTGGTGCTGGAAACGGTTACTATCAAATTTATGCTGACGATTTAGCAGAAACACTTAACGGCTATAGCTGCGAAGAGGCTGTAATGTTGAATATTACTCCTCCAGATTCGTTATATCACCAAGACATTATTAAACCAATTTCTGGTATTGATACTATTACTGCCTCTTCAGGTACTATTTCAGATGGCTCGGGATCTTTTAAGTATAAACCTAACACCAATAGAACTTGGATTGTAGAAGCTCCTGGTGCTACAGGATACGTTGTTTTCTTCTCAAGAATCAACCTACAAGAGGGTGATGAGCTCATTATTAAAGATGCAAACGGTGCAGAAAAAGGGAGATATACCGGAAATTACCTAACTGCGCATACTTATGGTCACAACGATGGTAATGTAAATGCCCCAACAGGTATATTCTCAGGAGAAGTATTACCTAGTAATGTTAATATTACAGGTGGAAAATTCACAGTAGAGTTCATTTCTAATGGAGACGAAAACGTAGACTATGGTTTTGTATTAGGATTTGATGCTGCTGTTACGCGTCCAACGTATTTCTGTAAAGCTATGGCAACATACGGTGAGCATGGTTTTGTAAGCGATAAAGGAGCTAAAGCAGTAAACATGGGAACAGGTGATACCCCTGAATCTATATATGCAGAGCTGTCTTCTAACGAAATAGTTCCGCTAAGCAACACTTGTACCTATACTGTAAATGTTAATTGGGCTACTGGATTAGCTGTTAGTTTCAGAAAATTTGACCTTCAAGACGGTGATGTAGTAGAACTGTACACTAAAGAAAACGGAAAAGATAGACTAGTAGAAGCTTATACAATGCAAGATCCTCCAACTGACGTTATTAGCTGGGCTGGTTCAACAATGAAAGTAAGATTTATTTCTGATAACGATAACCCCGGTACAGGTTATGTAATTGAATATTATGGAGTAATGGGTATTGAAGATCACGAAGCAGGTATTGTAGAGTCAAGTCTTTATCCTAATCCAGCATCTAACCTTGTAAATGTAAGAGTGGTTACAGAAGAAACACAAGATATTACTTTCCAAGTAACAGATATTATGGGTAAAGTAGTTGCTGTTGAAAATCAACAAGTAACAGGAGAACATGTACAAACCATGAACGTTAACAACTTAGCGAACGGTATGTATATCATGAATATCATTACTAAGAAAGGAAAATCTACATTTAAATTTGTAGTAGAATAAGCTTTTTAAAAGATAGCTTTTATTTGTAACAGAGCCGTGTGAACGGCTCTGTTTTTTTGTGCCGCTCGCCCGTCATAACTTAAGTCAATTTGCAGATACTCAGTAATACGTGTTTGAAATGTTACTCCCCAAATTAGGTTATGCCCATCTTGAAGACCATCGAGCATGGTATATGATAACGAACTGTTCTCTTCTCCATTATAGCGAATGTGTGCGTAGTTAAGTTTCGCTACTATATTGCCAATGTTTACCCACTTATAACTAAAGTCAATAACGGCATCGTGACGTTGCATTTTCTCAATATTGGCAATGTTAACTTTAGAAGAGTAATTATAGGAGAGGTTCCAGTACATTTTGTTATTATATTGCATGTTAAATAATAATTTAGCAAGGTGCTCTTTGAGATTATAAGAGTGTATTGCAAAATAGGATTCCCTTTCGTTTTCTCCAAACTGGTAGTTGGTTTTTATGGTGAGTAATTTTACGGGCTGAACGCGCACTTGAAAAAAGTGCGACTGTTCATTACTATACTCCTCACCGTAGTAGAGTATGTCTTTACTCTCATTTAATTTATAGGTATATTCTGCACCCCATAGCTGCGATAACTGATTAAAAGCAAAAGTGTTGTTTAATTGCAAGTTAGCATTCTGTATAGTGCTGTCTTGGTAGTTGAAAACAAATGGATTGAGTGCTTTTGCAATGTTAGTATTGCTGTTTTTCTGCTGAATACGAAGCGATGTTGAGTTGCTAAAGCGGGCTATAAATTTCTTAATACCAGTAGTGTTTCCCCAAAGGTTGCTAGGTCGTAGGTAAATGAATTGAGAAAATTGATTGGAAAATACATTATAAAACTCTTGCGTTGGGAGCCAAACTTTCATATAGTTAGCCTCGTGTTGAAAGGCAGCAATCTCGAATTCCTCCAGTTCCTCTATCCCATTCCCATTATAGTCGTTCCAAATATGGGTTCCTTGCCCAGCACCTACTTTAATAAAAGAGTAGCTTTTCTTTTGCTCTAGTCCACTCCCGGCTTCGTAGTTAGTGGTTAGTGCAATGGCGTTTTTGAAAAAACGTCCAGAGTATACAATATTCCCCACAAAGAAATGTTCGTTTAACCCCTCTTGTATAAGGTTCTCTTTTCTGAGCTCGTTCCTATAGGTGGAAATTAATTTAAAATTGTTGTTTTTTAGTTGGGAAAATTCTAAGGTAAAGGAGGCTTCGTTAGCTATTGTTTGCGTAGTAAGTAACCCCTCAATTGGGACCTGATTAATAATATTCTTTATAAAAAAATGGTATTTAGTATTTAACGAATCGTTGTTTTTTATATAAATATAGCTTTCATTCATTAAAAACGAGTTGGGCATGATAGAATCTAAGGTGTTTGAAGTGAAGAGATTTCGCTCAAACCGTTCGTAAAGTCCTATTTCTATTTTTTTGAAGGTTTTTGAAAGTTTGTTAAATGTTCGTACATAGTTAGTGTTATATAGAGAGTCGTTGGAAAAGAGCAACGAATTTTGTGTCGAAAGTTTCCATCCATTTTTCTGAATTTCTGAGCTCACTTCATTTCTTAATGCTCTGAGTAACGCTCCTCTATCATAGTAATTAATGGCAAAGCTTACCTCTCCAATCTCTTTATGAGAGAATATCATCTGCCACTGTGCCATGTTTTCCGTGCTTAAATTGGAGTAATCGGTAGTGAGATTATAATCTTTATAAAATTCAATGCTCCTAAAACTTTCAATAGGCTGAAAGTTTCTAGATAACAACTCGTAATCCAAGGAGGTTGCAAACCACCACTCTTTTTTGCCTAATGGATTCTTGTGCTCGAAGTTTATTTTAGCAGCCCCTCCTAACTGCCCAGCCTCATTTTTGGGAGCGAATAGATTAATATTATTGTGACTAATAGCCCCTTCGGCTGAGATACTTGTGTTTTTGAGAAACTGATATGCTGAGCCTACAGTTGCCATAAATGTTGATTTGGGAGTGGTTAGCAGAATAACAGGTTCATAGTCGCCTTGAGGCACCCCATTTATAGGGGCCACCCAAACGAATACACGTCCGTTTGCCGTTTGAGTAGATAGCTGGTAATTCCCCCTGTTAGGTCCTATGTAGGTGAAATTAAGTCTGTAAAGTTGTTCATCGCGTAGCGTAGTATATTCATATATAGAGTAATTGAAACCATTGTCGATAGTGTCTTTTTTAATGTATAGTACCTCGTTGGGGTAAAATGACGAGGTGTCAACGTTTGGATAGAGCCCCTCCATTTCGTTTCCAAGTTGCGAAAGAAAAAGTTTCATATCGTCATCTAATTCTGGTTGAATACTATTATTGCGTAAATCTTGTTCATAGAAAACGTTAAAGTTAACCTTCCATTTAGGAGCCTCTTGATGTTGAAACGTGTTGAAAGAATATAATGTGAAGCGAGAATAGGAGAGATCGGTATACTGGTATTCGATGTTGATTTCCTTTTCAGAGGTTACCATTACTTTAGCCGTAAATGTTATTTCGCCTGTGTTGTAATCAATCACATAGTCTTCATCATCTCCTCTGGTAAGTAGCTGATTGTCTACATACACCCGTTCTGTTCCCGAAAGAATAACAATATTTTGACTCCCTACATCCGAAGTGAGTTTATAGGGACCTTGCATTCCGTTGCTTATCTCTAATTTTTTTCGAATAAACTTACCTCTACTAATACCACCGCCCACCCGATTGTGCACGTTAAAATGTTTACCTACCCGATTGTCGGCAATAAGCTCCATCCCAAGTATCTTTTTATCTAGAACAAGAAAATATCCTTCAGGCTTCACTACGTCTATGTCGCCAGCAAGTAGCCGAAATTGATTTTTATAGTTAAGATGTATGAAAATTTTGTCGAAATCTTGAATTACTCGGGTGTTTCCTTCAGGTTGAATAGGGACATTCTTATCGGTAATGTTGGCCTCTATCTTTAAATCTTTAGTTAAATAGCCAGATAGTTGTAAGTTTAGCGAAGAATTAAGGACAAAATCTTGATTATTGCCTATTGAAAAACCCCTTGCAATAGAGCCTGTACTGGTTAGGTTGCTGCTGCTCTCTTCTTCGAGAAACTGATCATAATTAACTTTGGGAGGTTGATATACTTTCCCTTTAGTAATAATCTCTTCTTTAGATTTGTTAGAGAATGATTTTGTAAAATCAAAGGCAAATGTTTGATACGATACCAGAATTTGTTTTCCAATATGTATCTTGTTTACGTACAATACACTATTAAGAAAATCTATCTGATATTGATGATTCTCTAATCCATTTAATGAGAATGTTTTAGGGTAGATAGGTAACGAATCGAGATGGACAACAGAGCTATCTATTACAAAAGTTTTAGTAGTGGCCTCTTTGTTCGTTTGTGCCAGCGCTACGAACGAGAAGGGTAGTAGTAGTAGTAGAATAGACAAGCATCTGAGGGTCATTGAGTTTAAAGTAACATCATTTTAGCTTTTTGCACGGCACGTATAAATGCCATTACATCTTCTTCATTATTATACAGTGCGAATGATGCTCTTACAGTTCCAGTAATATTGAATTTTTGCATTACTGTTTGGGTGCAATGGTGGCCAGTGCGAACGGCCACTCCCATTTGATCTATGATGGTTCCCACATCGAAGGGATGTACATTTCTAAAGTTAAAAGATAGGATAGCTGCTTTATGAGGTGCGGTGCCGTAAAAATCTATCTCATCTATTTGCGCTAACTCGTGGGTAGCCATTTGTAAAAGGTGATTTTCGTGTTGAGCAATATTGTGTAGCCCTATTTCGGTAACATATTCGATTGCAGTGCCTAATGCCAATACATCGCCAACATTAGGGGTGCCAGCTTCAAACTTAAAAGGGAGATCGGCATACGTGGTCTCTTCGAAGGTTACTTTGCTAATCATTTCTCCCCCACCTTGATAAGGGGGCATCTGCTGCAACCATTTCTCCTTTCCATACATTACCCCTAAACCCATAGGACCATACATTTTGTGAGCCGAAAAGCAGTAAAAATCGCAGTCGAGTGCTTGTACATCTACCACCTCGTGGCTCACAGCCTGTGCGCCGTCAACCATTACAGGAATGTTATTTTGGTGCGCCAATGCTATTATTTCTTTAATAGGATTAATAGTGCCTAAGCTATTAGAGATGTGCGTTACCGCAATAATTCGTGTCTTTTCATTGATGAGCGATGGCAATTTCTCTATTTCTAAAACCCCATTGGCATCGAAGGTTAGCACTTTAAGTGTTGCGTTTTTCTGTTTACAAATCATTTGCCAAGGTACAATATTGGCATGATGTTCCATTTCGGTAACAATTATCTCATCGCCATCGTGAATAAAAGTCTCGGCAAAAGAGAATGCTACTAAATTCATCGACTCGGTAGCACCTTTCGTGAATATGATTTCATGAGGATGTTGAGCATTAATGAAATGTTGCACGCGGTGGCGTACTTCCTCAAAAGCATTGGTAGATTTTTGACTTAAGTAATGAACCCCGCGATGGATGTTGCTATTCCAATTCTCGTAATAGTCGCGGAGTGTTTTAATGACCGCAGTTGGTTTTTGTGTTGTGGCAGCATTGTCTAAGTACACTAATGGCTTGCCATATACTTTTTGTTGTAGAATAGGGAAATCGTCTCTTCTCATTTTTAATGACTTTTAGATTGTGTCTTTGGCTATTTTTGTTAATAGGGTGTAATGAATCCTACTTAGTGCAGTCGTGTTCCTATAAGGTGCATAAACTCTTGACGAGTGTTATAGTTTTTTAGGAATGCTCCAGTAAATTCAGAGGTAGTAGTTACTGAATTTTGTTTCTGAATGCCCCGCATCGACATGCAAAGGTGTTGCGCTTCGATAACAACAGCCACTCCCACTGGATCTAAAACGCGCTGCATACAATCTTTTATTTGTACCGTTAGCCGCTCTTGTAGTTGTAACCTTCTAGCATACGCTTCTACTATGCGTGGAATTTTACTAAGTCCGCATAGTTTGCCGTTAGGAATATAGCCCACATGTGCTTTCCCAAAGAAAGGTAGTAGATGGTGCTCGCAAAGAGAGTATATCTCAATATCTTTTACTACTACTATTTGTTTGGAACTTTCATTAAACAAGGCGCTTGCTAAAATGTCGTCAGGATTTTGATGATAGCCATGAGTTAAAAACTGAAATGCTTTTGCTGCTCTTGCAGGTGTTTTTAGCAACCCTTCGCGCTCGGGGTCTTCACCTATGGCATTAATAATTTGTAAATACGAATTAGATAAATCTTTTAGTTTATCTTCGTTATATATGTCGTTACGTTGGTATCCTTCGTTTGTTATTTCCATCATATCATTAAATAATCTATACAAACGTACTATCTACAATATATATTGTAAATAGTTCTTCCTTATAATGCCCTTGTATTTTTAGGAGTTGCCGTTTTTATTTTTATTGACATTTTCATCTGACGAAAACCGTCCCTTTTTTGCAGTTTTACCCATAAAATTTGTACATAACCAAAGAATCCTCATTTTTTTTAATAAAAAATTAAGGATGAGTACTTTTATATCAAAAAAGAGTGTATTTTTGC
>CAYJOY010000092.1:0-7803 GCA_964371885.1 uncultured Lentimicrobiaceae bacterium
GTCGCCCCATTGTAATCCTAGTAAAATATCTATATTCATAAGCTTAAAAAATGAACCGCAAAAGTACAGTATTTTTTTTAAAATAGCAAGGCGATTTTTTAATGAATTTATTTTTTTTAACAAAGTGGTATTGTAAAGAAAAAAGTTGTATTTTTGCGGCTCGAAAATGAGAGAGAAACAATACCAAACAAAATCCATGTTTCAATCTCTATTTCAAGGAATGGTTCCGTAGCTCAATGGATAGAGCAACTGCCTTCTAAGCAGTAGGTTACTGGTTCGATCCCAGTCGGAATCACAATTTTAATCGAAAAATAGGCCGTTTTATAACGGCTTATTTTGTAAAAAAAGGTGCATCTTTTATGAATAACTTTTGGAAACGCGCCATTACAGGGCTCATTTTTTGTGCAATTGTCCTTGCCTCTATCTTCTTTTTGAGCATCCTTACGTTACCATTGTTCTGTTTTTTTGCTGTTGCTGGGGTGCTCGAGTATCGCAAAATTGTTAAAGCAAAAGGGATTAAAATTAACGCAACCCCCATTATTATTGCAACTATTTTGTTGTTCATTACCCCTTTTTATCATTTCCCAACCGACTTCGGTATATTAGCCTCTATCCACTATTTATTACCTATTATTATCCTTCTCATTGTTCCTATTATTGCCATTCATAAAAAGAAATACTCATCGTTTGCTTCTGTCATTCACACTTTTATCCCATTTTTTTGGGTAGTGCTCCCTCTTTTTATCTTATCGCTATGGGCACAATATGATGCAAGCACAGTAATAGCCTTAATATTTATAATATGGGCAAGCGACTCATTCGCCTACTGTTTTGGTTCGTTGCTTGGAAAACATCCTTTACACCCACGTATTTCTCCTAAAAAATCGTGGGAGGGGTTCGTTTTGTCGGCCATTACTACCGCATTTTTATCGTCGTTTTTTATTAAAATCCCTTATTTCCAAACAAAACTCTTTGTTTCGGGCTCGCATTGGTTGCTCTTCGCCATTATAGCCATCGTTTTTTCGTTATATGGCGACCTATTAGAATCTCTATTTAAAAGAAACTTCAATGTAAAAGATAGCGGAAATCTGCTCCCAGGACACGGAGGGGTATTAGACCGCTTCGACTCATTTTTTCTAGCCGTACCTGCTGCCTGTCTGTATTACATTTCATTACAAATGTTTTAAGGGGACTGCTAATAATTCGCAAAATATATTCCCTCAAGAATCTATCCTATCTCAAATAATAATAGTATCTTTGTATCGTTGTTTCTAAATATACTACAGAACGATATGAAATTACATAAACACATAATTGTCAGCATTTTACTATTTTTCCCAAGTTTGCTAATGGCGCAAGTAGGCGGCAACTATGTTTACTCTTTCTTAAATCATGTGCATTCGGCTCGCACCGCTGGCTTAGGGGGGAAATTAATTGCTACGCCCGATCTCGACCCCACGCTGCTGATTACCAACCCATCGTTAATCTCACCAGATTTCCATACTTCATTGGTTGTTAATGCGGTAGATTATTTTTCTAACGCCGCATACGCCTCTGCTTTATACTCGCACACTTTTAAGAAGGCGGGCAGCTTTGCACTCGAAATGCGTTATGCGGGCTATGGGGAGTTTGTACATACCGATGAGCTGGGCAACGAATTAGGGACTTTTCACGTGAACGATTTTGCCACCACGCTTGGTTGGGGGCGGCAACTCGACAGTGCCTTTTCTATAGGGGCCAACCTAAAGTTCATATTCTCGAACTACGAATCGGCCTTTTCGTTTGGGATAGCAGCCGATGTGGCGGGCACCTATTATAACCGTAAGAAAGATCTCTCTTTATCGCTGTTGGTTAAAAATTTAGGGGGAGAAATAGCCACCTACATACCTGGACAACGTGGAAAAGCCCCTTTCGACATACAATTTGCCTTCTCGCAACGACTTAAGTTCGTCCCTATCCGTTACCACATCACATTACACACACTGTATAAATGGGAGATGGGATATGTTGGAGAAAACAACCCTACCAACGAAACCGACGCCCTCACCGGCGAAGTGGTGTATCCCTCGGCATTTCGACAAGGGGTCGATAACTTCTTTCGTCATATAAATTTTGGGATTGAGATAATTCCCGTTAAATATCTCTCCATTTTTGCTTCTTTTAATTATGACAGAAACAAAGAGATGAAGCTCCTCTATAAAAAATCGGGGGCAGGGTTTGCCTACGGTTTCAATATTAACATACAAAACATACAATTTGGCTATGCTCGCGCACATTATATGGTGGGCGGAACCCCCAATTACTTCTCTTTATCGTTTAATATTAACGATTTACACGAACTTGCACAAAGCAAAAACACCAAAAAACTACAAAAGGTGAAAACACTTAAACAATAGATAAAATCACCCATTGATTAATTAAACTGAAAATTTATGAAGAAAAAAATACTTTTAACCTTATCATTTCTTATTACCATTTATAGTTATGGTCAAATAAACGGCATTAATGGGCAATATCTGAACCGCTCTGTTTTCGATGCCAACGTCCTTTCTGTATGGGATGGCGAGGGTTTACCGCAAGGTTTTTCGGGCGAAGGGGTTATTATTGGGTTCCTCGACTGGGGCTTCGATTATAGCCACCCTGTTTTTTACGATACAGCCATGGTAGATTACCGTGTGATACGGGCGTGGGACCAATTTAAAAACGAGGGGCCTGCCCCCGCTGGTTTCGACTACGGACGCGAGTATGTGGGTCGTGAGCAGTTGCTGGCGGCACAGGTCGACACCTCGAACGTATATAACTATGGCTACCACGGCACCCATGTGGCGGGCATTGCGGGCGGCGCAGGCGCGGGCACTAACTACATAGGAGTTGCCTACGAAGCTGAACTTATGTTTTGCACTTTTTTAGTGAACGAACAAGCGGTGTTAGATGCTATGGATTGGTTGCAACAAGTGGCAGAAGAGGAAGGGAAACGGCTCGTTATTAACATGAGCTGGGGGCTTTTTTATATGAACAACTTCGACGGAACGGGTCCTATTGGGCAAAAAATAGAAGAACTTACCAACAATGGCGTGGTTATAGTGGTGAGTGCCGGCAATAATGGCGATACCGATTTTCATCTTTCACACAACTTCTCAGAGCATAGTAACGATACGCTCAAATCGCAAATAACCTACTCATATCCATACGATAACCAGTACGGACAATCTATCACAATGACGAACTCTCCCAACGCTCCATTCTCTTTTGCAGTACAAATATTAGATGAAGCGTTTCAACCGTTAGCCACTACCCCATTCTATCACACCAGCGACAATACCCCATTCGAAGAACATTATTTAGTGCATGCAAGCGACACTTTTTACTACACCACTGAAATAGAGGCTGTTGATCCTAACAATAACCGTCCAGAGGTCCGTTTGCGTGTTAAAAACCTCCCTAATACTCAATGGAATATTGGGTTGTTTGTAACGGCCGATGCGGGTACATTTCATGCCTGGAATGTAATAGAGCTTACCACCGATGTTGGCAACTGGGGCGGGGAATTTACGCAACCCGATGGGCTTAGCGATTGGAAACCAGGCGACCGTGCCTACGGGTTAGGTTCGCCATCGTGTGTTGAGAGCGCCATTACCGTTGCCTCGCACAATGCCGAAGTGATGGGCATAGGTGGCAACATTAGCGGCTTTACCAGCCAAGGCCCTACTATTAACGACGTACAAAAACCCGACGTGTCGGCACCAGGTGGCAATGTGGTGTCTGCTATCTCATCGTTTGCACCGTTTAACGGACAAATATCTAAAACGGTGAGTTTTAACGGGAAGAACTACATCTTTGGGAAAGCCTCGGGCACCTCTATGTCGTCGCCATTTACGGCGGGGGTAGCGGCACTGCTGCTACAGGCCAATCCGTATCTTACCCAAACACAAATAAAACAGATACTTACCGAGACGGCGCGCAACGATGCGTACACAGAGGAGGCGGGAATGTATAGCATTGGGCACGGCAAAGTGGATGCGTTGGCAGCTGTACAACGCGCACTCGGAATGACAGGAGTAGCGGAGTTTAACACCACTGCAACCACCGTTAACCTCTACCCTAACCCATCGAACGGACCGCTCTATATCTCTCTTAAAAGCACTACCCAAAACATCCCCTTAACAATTTACGATATTTCAGGAAAAAACATTTTCCAAACCACCATACAACCTGGTGTTACTGCACTTTCGCTATCGCACTTACACCAAGGGGTTTATTTTATACAGATAAACGACAGTACAGAACCACAAACTTATAAATGGATAAAAACCCACTAAAAACATGAACAACTACATTCAGAACGCTGAGGCTGAGAACCAATATATTTTACAAAAATGCAAAGATATTGCCCGCTCTATCAATCCCAAAACAAGGAAGCACTTGTGGAATCTCTACTTTAAGGCTTTCCGACTAGCGGTTAATGCCCATAAAGATATGCGCCGCAAGAGTGGCGAACCCTACATTTACCACCCTATTTCGGTTGCTGAAATAGTGCTCAAAGAGGTGGGATTAGGGGCTACCTCTGCCATTGCGGCACTACTGCACGACGTAGTTGAAGACACCGATTACACCTACCAAGATATTCACGATATGTTTGGCGAGAAAATTGCCAATATAGTGGAAGGGGTTACGAAAATAGAAAAAATATCGTCGGAAAGCGTTTCTCAACAAGCCGAAAACTTTAAAAAGATAATGGTCTCTATGGCCGATGATCCAAGGGTAATGCTCATAAAACTAGCCGATAGACTACATAATATGAGAACATTAGGATCGCTGCCAGAGGAGAAAAAGCTAAAAATTGCCTCCGAAACCGCTTTCTTCTTCGTTCCTATTGCCCACCGCTTAGGGCTATACCGTATTAAAAGTGAGTTGGAAGACCTTTCTATGAAATACCATAACCCTTTTGTATACAATCAGATTGCCGTGCAGCTGAAAGAGACAAAAGAGGAGCGCGAAGCTTTAATAGAAAAATTTGTACAACCTATTAGAGAGCAGTTAGAAAAAGAGGGGATAAAAGTACACATTTCGAGCAGAACAAAATCTATCTATTCTATCTATCAAAAAATGGAAAGAAAAAAGATCGATTTTAAAGATGTTTACGATATTTTTGCTGTCCGAATAGTTTTTAAAAGTGCTCCTGAGAATGAGGAGAATACGTGTAGATACATTACCTCTATTGTTACGAGGATGTATCCCGAACGGCACGACCGCACCCGCGACTTTTTAACGAACCCCAAACCTAACGGATACCAGTCGTTGCACGTTACGGTAATGAGCCGCATGGGGCGCTGGGTAGAGGTGCAAGTGCGCTCGAAACGGATGGATGAGATTGCTGAGCAAGGGTTTGCCGCACATTTTAAATATAAAGATGAAAAGAGAAACCCTGAAGAGTACGAGAATAGAATGGAAGATTGGCTCCTCAGCATTCGCGAAATTATAAAAAGTGAAGATAGCGATGCGTTGGAGCTCCTCGACGAAATAAAAATGAACCTGCAACTGAAAGAGGTCTTTTTCTTTACCCCTAAAGGCGATCGAAAAGTGCTCCCTAACGGCGCCACAGTCCTCGATTTCGCCTATCTACTACATAACGACATTGGCAACAGCTGTATTGGCGCCAAGGTAAACTACGACATTGTAGCCCCTAACCACGTAATTAAAAATGGGGAGCAGGTGGAGATTATCACCTCGAAAAAGCAAGCTCCGAAAGTAGAATGGCTCGATATAGCAAAGACCCCACACGCACGAACCCGTATTAAAAACGCACTACGAAAAGCACAGCGCGAGGATGCCCTTAACGGAAGAACAAAACTGCGTGCCATATTCAACAATCTGAATATAAACTATTCATCTAGAAATATTAACAAAGTGCAATCGGCATTAAACTACACCTCATCTATTGAGTTTTTTAGTGCTATTGCTCAAGACAAAATAGAAAGTAAGAAAATAGAGGAGGTATTGCTCAGCAACGACGAATACAAAGAGTTTAGAAGCAATATTACCGCCGACATCGACCCTAGCTCTCTTAACAAACTTATTGATGAGCAGTTAGAGAAAAAGCCCGACATTTTTCTACTCGATGATAAAAGCGATGCTATTAACTACAAAATTGCCAATTGTTGTAAGGCGATTCCTGGCGACCAGGTGGTGGGCTTCCAAATTTCGAAAGATACCATTATGGTGCACAAAACCGAGTGCAAGGTTGCCATTGAGCAAATGAGCAAGTTTGGCAACAAAATTGTAAAAGCTAAATGGAGAAAAGAGCAGCAAGTAGCCTTCCTCTGTGGGATAAAAATTAGAGGCTTCGACCGACAAGGTTTAGTGAAAGAGGTATTAGAGATTATCTCTTCGAAAATGGAACTCAACATCCGCTCTATCGATATATCGAGCGTTGGCGACTTATTTTCAGGAAAAATCATTCTTTACATTCACAATACCAACACATTACGCGAACTCATCGAGAGTTTAGAAAAGATTAAAAACATAGAAAAGGCGGAACGTATTCTTCCCGATAACCATTAGAAACTAGAACGATACAGAACTACGTGGAGCTGTTATGGCAGTCTTCAGAATAACAAAACGGTACAGATGTTATACAAACTCATTGAACGAAAACAAAATTTATGGTACCAATCGGCCGATTGTGGCGTGAAGGAACTTATTGCCTATATCGTTAATAAAGGCGTTATGCGCGATGCGCAAATTGAGGCTATTAAATGCTTCCTGTTTTTAAAGATTGCGGGAAAAAACAAGCCGCTGTGGCAACTTTTTTCGGAAGGATTTTTCACCACACTGTCATTAGACGAAATAGAAGTAAAGCAAGCAACAAGAAATTTCCTTGCGACGCATCCAGCAGCTTTAGCCTTATTGGAATATGCAATGCTCGAAACCTCGAAAGGTAAAACATTAGCCCCTGATATAGAAAAGGGCATTAAAAGTGATGACTATTCGATAAATTACGAAGAGATTTTTAAGAAAATATTCTACGATGTAAGCTACACCGATTATCTGTTTAGCTTGCCCATGGGCGCTGGCAAAACCTATCTCATGGCTGCGTTTATTTATCTTGAACTATACTTCGCCTTTAATGAGCCTGATAACAAGGCATTTGCTAAAAACTTCATCATTTTTGCTCCATCAGGATTGAAAACATCGGTAGTACCCAGCTTGAAAACGATTAAAAACTTCGACCCATCGTGGGTGCTTCCAGAACCTGCGGCAAGTGAGATAAAAAAGAAATTGATTTTTGAAGTATTAGACGAACAAAAATCTAGCAATAAAAGCAATAGGGTAAAAAATCCTAATGTGCAAAAAGTGAATATACATCAACCGCTGGAAGATTTGATAGGCTTTGTGGCTGTAACTAATGCAGAAAAGGTGATATTAGATAAAGCCGACAAAACTGAAGAAGGGCTGTTTAAGCGAGAAGAGTTAGAAAAGATATTGGTAGCCAACGAGCTAAGAGCTATAATAGGAAAAATTCCGAACCTATCTGTATATATCGACGAGGTGCATCATACTGTAAACGAAGATATTAAACTTCGCAAAGTGGTAACTCAATGGACGCAAGGCAACACCTTTAATTCCGTTATTGGGTTCTCTGGAACACCCTATCTTGAAAAAGCGCATACGATAAACATTGGGGAAGATCTAAAGATAAAAGAGACAGAAATTGCTAATGTGGTCTATTATTATCCTTTAATAGATGGAATTAATAACTTTTTAAAATCTCCGATTGTGAAGTCTACCACTAACTCCGATTCG
>CAYJOY010000093.1:0-1829 GCA_964371885.1 uncultured Lentimicrobiaceae bacterium
TAGACTGTTGGACACAAACTCATATTAGTGGTAGTGCAAATTGGACAGAAGAATCTACGTATAATTATTCAATTGCCCCAGCAGAAGGAACTACATTTGCTGAATTTAGAACAATAACTAGAGGAAACAGAGTGAAATTAGAATCGCGTACTTTAGATATTTCAAGTTTAGCTTCTCCACACCTATCATACAAACACATACAACAGATGTGGGGCTCTGACCAAGACGAACTAAGAGTATATTACAGAACCGCACCTACAGCAGAGTGGACAGAATTGGCAGTTTTCCTTACAAATATTCCTAGTTGGCAAGGAGATACTATCGCATTACCTAACCCTTCTTCAACCTATCAAATTGCGTTTGACGCTACCAGCGACTATGGTTATGGAGTAGGTGTAGACGATGTACAAGTATATGATGCTAGTGCTATCTCTCCTTGCGATGCACCAACCGCGTTAGCTACAAGCAACATTACTGCAACCTCTGCCGATATTACTTGGAACGGTGGCACTGCTACAGCTTGGCAAGTACGTTTAGACAATGGTACTGAGACGGATGTTAACACTACTTCTCATACTTTCACAGCTTTAACTGCTGAAACAGAATATACAGCTTATGTAAGAACAGTTTGTGCAGAAGCTAACTCTACTTGGGAATCTATTACATTCACTACTACCGCTACTACTGTTGATCCTTGCGACGCGCCTACCAATGTTACTGCAACTGCAACTAGTACTTCATCTATTACCGTTGCTTGGGAAGGTACAGCTAATAGCTACAACATTCAATATCGCACTGGAAACGGTACTTGGTCGAGTGCTACTTCTACCGCAAGCCCTTATATTATTGAAGATTTAACGGCAGGTACTACTTACCAAATACAAGTACAAAGTGTTTGTACTGAAAACGAAAGTGCATGGGCACCTCAACCAGCAGCTACCGCTACTACCGAGTCGCAAATGTTTACTATTACCACTACTGTACACGGACCTGGTACTGTAGATCCAGCGGGAATCTCTGAACACAATGCTGGTGCTGAGCCTCTGTTCATTTTCACCCCTGATGCTGGCGCGGTATTAGATAGCATTGTTATTTCTGGTGTTACCACTCCTGTTACTAACAACCAATACTCATTCCCAGCAATTACAGAAAATGAAACATTAGATGCCTACTTCTCTGAAACAGGATCGGGCATTAGCGAAAACGATTTACACAACGCTATCCGTTTATATCCAAACCCTGCTACTTCGCAAATTACTATAGCTTCTGAAAATGTTGCAATTGTAAAAGTAGAAATTTTAGATATGACTGGACGCGTAGTACTTCAACCAGAAATGGGATACAACAACACTATCAACATCCATTCTATGGAGACTGGTGTTTACTTTGCACGTGTTACAACACAAAGCGGTACTACTACCCTACGTTTTGTAAAACAATAATAGAACGTTAGCTTGTAGCCATCACTTTGATGGCTACATTAACAATACCCTAAGGGGGCAACTTTCGTTGCCCCCTTTTTTTGTTGAAAATGGGAGAAAGTAACTCGAGAAAATTATCAAAAAAAAAGAAGAAATCAGTAGTAAAATTCATTATTTGTATGTATCTTCGCCTTTGTTTTTGAATCATTCAAAATGGGATGCAAACTAACTATTAGTCGATTATTTTATCAACTTAATTTATGTTTTATGAGAAAAATCTTTTTTTTATTTGCTATTTCAATTATGACTCTATGTGGTTGGGCACATACCTCTTACAACGCGAAAATAGGGAAAACGTGTCCTGATAATAATTCCAACAGGTTAGTTGCCAGTTTTATGACAGCATGT
>CAYJOY010000093.1:1839-7750 GCA_964371885.1 uncultured Lentimicrobiaceae bacterium
ATTCCATAACAACAGCTACCCTACCTTTAGTGGAGGGTTTTGAATTTCCAGTTAATAACCGACCAGCTTGTTGGTCGTTCCCTGTGAGCAACGACGACGGCTATCCGAAAGTCGACAATAACCAACACCAAACAGGGGAATATAGTTTACGATTCGCCTCCGATGTTATTACCCCAACCTACGCGGCAACGCCCCTTATTAGCACCAATATGGGGAACTTACTACTTACTTTCTGGGTACATTCTGAAGACGCTTTCCTTTCAGGGCTATTCGATGTAGGAACAATGACAGATGTTACAGACGTTAACACTTATACTAATATCAAAACTATCGCTTTTAATGCAGATCAAGATGATATGTTTCGCAAATTTCAAGTATACGTGCCCGTTGCCAACATCGCATCTGAAACATTTGCTATTGCTTTTAGACAACGCTCTCAAGTTAACAACTACTATATCTGGTTGGACGATGTTGTAATTGAAACCATACCCACTGTATGTGCACCTGCTATAAACATTTCACTATCTAATCACACCGCAAACAGTGTAACCGCAAATTGCATTACTGGCGAAGAGGGCATTTACACACTATATACACAACAAATAAACAACTTAGAAGAGGGGCAAAGTTCGGAGTGGGTAGAAGAAGGCACTATTACCTCTAATGCCACAATATCGAATTTAATGGCTAACACTACCTATCAGTTAAAAATAGAAAACAACTGCAATGGGGAGGTCATCCCGTCTGAGATTATCACATTTACTACCCTTTGCAATGGTGTTACCATCATCCCTTACGATATGAACTTCGAATCATTACCTAGCTGTTGGATCAAAAATGGGGGTGCCACTATAAATATAAACACCTCTAATTCTAATGTTTACAATGGCGACGGGGCACTTGAATTCAGATCATTATATCCAACTTACTATTGCAGTCCATCATTCTCCGAATCTATTTCATCGCTATCGGTTCTTATGTATGCAAAATCTTCAGTGGCGACCCCTCTTATAATAGGAGCAATGAACGATCCTTATGATATCGACTCTTTCGATTCTATTGGAGTTATTACCCCCACTTATTGGTATCAAAGCTACTCTATTCCATTAGCTTCATATACAGGAAATGGCACACACTTAGCTTTTAAATATGGCAATGGACAATCTTCATCTACCATCTATTGGGATGATCTAACCATTGTGGAGGCGACTTCTTGTCAACGACCTACCAACCTAAGCGTAGTGGAAGATGGTATTGGAACAAACTCGCTACTTTTAGACTGGAGCGATGGTGAAGAGACCCCCAATTCTTACATTGTAGAATGGAAAATAGCGGAAGAGGCTGAATGGAATGTTGTAAACAACGTATATGAACATCCTTACGAGCTCACCAACCTCCCCTCTAACCTCAACATTACCGTAAGGGTAAAAGCAGTTTGCACAAATGGGCTCGAAACCCTTCCTTCCGATCCTATAACCTTCTCGCTACTAATATGTGAAAACAATACAGAGTTTCCATACGTATTTGGATTTGAGAACACTTGGGTAGAGGCGTCTGGTATAAGTACAGGTTCCCATCCTAATTGTTGGTTAAACCTCTCTAAAACCACAAATCAGTACTATCAATGGAGGTCCGCCTCATCTCCCAATTACGTATATGAAGGCAATCAATCGCTTTATTTAAAACATATTAATATTTTTAATGATATAGATGAGGATTATTTTTTCAGTCCCATTATCAATTTAACTGGAACAGAAAAATTAACATTTATGGCAAGGGGGTTTTCCTATTATCACGATTCGCTAATAGTGGTACTTTACGATGTTGATTTACATGGCAACCTTATGCACATAGATAGTGCAAGCAACGCCTTTAGGATTTTTGCTACGCGATTAGTGCAGGGATCAGAGGGGTGGCAACATTTTAATATTTCGTTGGAAGATTATGATGGAGCCTATAGAATTGGATTCCTTGCGAAAGAAGAGTTTCAAGAGATTGCTATTGATAACTTTGCAGTATCTTCTGCTTTAAGTTGCCCAGATGCACTTTCGCTCGCAGCGCTTGGCTCAACAACTAACACTATCACCCTTTCGTGGGATGAAGAAAATTTTAACGCTACTCACTGGCAAATTTCTTATGATGAAACACCTACCGATGGACCATTTGACCCAACAACAGGAACTACTATAGAGGTAACCCCTGTGAATGATACCATTCCTGTGGCTCCATTCATCGTTGAAGGGTTATCGCCTAGTGTAGATTACACCTTTGCTATCCGACAAGTTTGCTACGACAGTGAGGGGGAATGGTCTAATTTCGTCTCTTTGTCAACATTTGGATTAGCAGCAGAACTCCCTTATTACAACCACTTTGAAGAGGAGGCCGAAAACAGTGCTTGGCTACTTTCCGCAGGTAACGCCCTCAATTATTGGATGATTGGAACAGCTGTAAACGACACCCCTATTACTGGAAATTCTTTATATATAACTAATGATGGTACTGCCAATGCCTACTCGCACAACACAACGACTGCAACTGCAAGCCGCCTTATTACTTTTAGCGAAAACGAGGCTGGGTACCAACTATCCTTCGATTTTAAAGCGCAAGGAGAGAGTAGTCATGATTACATAAAAGTGTTCTTAGTACCAGATTCTATTCATTATTTAGGAAGTAATACTACGCCTACTTTTGCTTCGGCTCTATTTTCTCAAAACCTATTATTTGAATACGGTGCTACAACAACGTATCATAACCTAACATCGGGAGTAGTACAAAAAGCATTTTATATTCCTAACCAAGGGGATGTTACAAAAAAACTAATCATTGTCTGGCGCAACGATGGTGGCTTCGGTTCTAATCCCCCCGCATCTATCGATAATATCTCTATTGAAGCCATTACTTGCCCTACCCCTACCAACATTGCCATAACAGCACTTATGCCCACATACACCACTATCTCTTGGAATAGCATAAACCCTGTAACCGTTAGATACAGAATAGCTTCTGATACTACCTGGACCGACACGTTGGTACACTCTCAATCTTATACCATAGCCACTGTAGTTGACACCAATTATCAATACCAAATTAGAGCCAACTGCTCCGATACCACCCATAGTTTTTGGTCTCCAATAACCAATTTCACGGCACCATGCCATCACATTGCTACACTTCCATGGTCGGAAAGTTTTGAAACAACCAGCAACAATACCATCCCTAACTGTTGGTCGAAACCTGTAACATTCAACAATTTTCCTTATGTTGTAAGTAACAATGCCGCGGGCGAAGGAAGTAAATCTATCGAAATGGTCTCCTCTTCTATCAATGCACCTATCTATTTAGCAACCCCTATTTTTGAAACTGCGCTCAACACGCTTATGTTCGAATTTTCTGCAATAAAAGAGAACGATAACGCTGGTGCCCTTGAAGTGGGTTATATGACCAACCCCAACGACACCGCTACGTTTGTACTAGTACAAGTGGTAAATCCGGCAACCGCTAACACACATTGTAATTATCAAATCTCATTCGCAGCTGTTGAAGATGAGGTTACGGGAGCATTTGCTATACGTCATGCCAGCCATTCTATTTATAGTTCTTATTGGGTAGATGCTTTCAAGGCAGATTTCATCCCTCCGTGTGCAGTTCCTTACGGCTTGTTAGCTAACAATCTCACTAGTAATTCAGCAGAAATTTCCTGGAATCCTGGAAACTTGCAAGATTCAGTATGGCGAGTAATGCATAAAGCTGTTGATAGCACGCAATGGACAATAAACTATTCTAACGATAACCTATATACATTAACAGGATTAGATGCCCGAACAGAATATGAGCTGAAAGTGTTTACAGTTTGTGATTTTGAAAATTCAGATACAACGCAAACCATCACCTTCCGTACGCTATGCAGTAACATTACAACGCTTCCGCACACCGAATTTTTTAACACATACGGTTCTCATGCATTCCCATACTGCTGGTCGAAAGTGAGTGCATATACCGGGTATCCTCAAATTTCTAATTTAGGATACGAGAATGCAGGCAGTTTACATTTCTCGAATTTTTCTGATATTAATAGTAGAATGGTGGTGGCTACTGAAATGATAGCAACTGCCATCCCTCTCAATACGGTAATGGTACGTTTCTTCGCAAGGGTTTCAGACCTTCATGATGCTTGTTTAGAAATTGGAACCATAACCAACCCTCTCGATTCTACCACCTTCACAACTATTGATACGCTTCGAGTAAGTAACACAGATAGTTGGGAAAGTGTCGATATTTATTATAATGATTATGTAGGCACCGATCAATACATAGCCATGCGTTACACTGCTAGCGATTTTCTCGAAAATATTTATATCGATAACTTCGAAATAATGGCAAGTCCCACTTGTACACGCCCTGTTGCCTCTCCAATAGTCTCGAATATTACTCCCGAATCGGCTACTATTACCTGGGAAGACCCTAACGAAAATAACACTACTTGGAATGTATATTATAGAATAGAAGGGAGTGAAACGTGGAGCAGCGTAACATCATTAACCGAAACTACCACTACCCTATCTGGGTTATTACCTATTACGCATTACGAAGTATACGTTACTACCGATTGTGGGAGTACGGAATCAGATGGTTCTAATATGGGCCATTTCACCACAGAATGTATGAACGAGGTAGTTCCATCTACTTTACAAGAATTTAACACCGTTCCTCCAACATGCTGGGAACGAAAAAGGGGAAAGCTTCTTGCTGCTGGCACCACCACTATACCTACTGGAAATTTATCGGCTTGGGTACTCGATCATAATTATCAAAGCACAACTGGGAATGCTGCACGGTTACATACGGTTGGAGCAGAGGCATACAACTGGCTTATTAGTAACTCAATTGATTTGGGAGAGGGCGCTGAAGAAAACTTACTAGTATTCGACTTAGCATTACAAGCATGGGACTACCCTACCATAATTGATACACTTGGGAGTGAATTCCGCTTCGCAGTACTTATTTCTACCGATAACGGGGCTACATGGGATGCAGCTAACGGATGGATTTGGGATAATACTGGTTCTTCGAGAGTAGTTAACAACATTACGCCATACCCTCAGCAGATAACTATTCCATTAGTTAACAGCAACAACACCCCATACAGCGGGACCATTAAAGTGGCATTCTATGGGGAATCTGAGGTAGTCAATGGGAACAATAGGTTATATGTCGACAACTTTGCCATTGTCAATACCGATCCCACTGAACCTTGTCCCGTGCCTGCTAACATACTAGCTACCACTAATGGCACTTCATCCATTACGGTAACATGGGAAGGGACAGCCAATAGCTACAACATTCAATACCGCGCTGGAAACGGAGCTTGGTCGAGTGCCACTTCTAATGTAAGCCCTTATACTATTGAAGATTTAATGGCAGGCACTACCTACCAAATACAAGTGCAGAGTGTATGTGCAAACGGCGAAAGTGCTTGGGCACCTAACCCCGCTGTAACTGCTACTACCGAGGCACAAATGTTTACCATTACGGCTACCGAACACGGTCCTGGCACCATCAACCCTCCCGGCATTTCGGAACACAATGCTGGTGCCACCCCCCAGTTCATTTTCATCCCTAATGCTAATGCCTTACTCGACAGCGTTGTTATTTCAGATGTTACCACCCCCATTACTAACAATGAGTATACATTTCCTGCATTATTACAAAACGAAACACTCGATGCCTACTTCTCCGAATCATCGAACATTAACGAAAACATCCCTCGCAATGCTATCCGTTTATATCCTAACCCAGCCACCTCGCAAATTACATTGGTTTCTGAAAATGTTTCAATATTAAAAGTAGCTATTATAGATATGACTGGGCGCACACTACTTCAATCAGAAATGGGAAATAACAACACCATCAA
>CAYJOY010000094.1:0-3080 GCA_964371885.1 uncultured Lentimicrobiaceae bacterium
GGATGGTACAAGCATTCACAAAATCGGAGTAAATAATACGATGAAGTACCGAAAACAGAGTAGGTAGTTCTATCGTTATTAAATTATTAGTTAATAAATATTTAAGATTCTCAACAGCATAAGGAATGCTCAATAAGAAATGTGCTTTCTTTTCGTAGTATCCTCTAAATCCGTACGCACCCAATGCTTGCAATATTCTAATAAGGACAAACGCGTGGTAATCTTTCACAAATTGCGTGCTGTCTATATAAATATACTTCGAAATTTCATCTAAATATAATTGGAGCAACTCCTCACGAAGTTCATTCGAAAGATCAGCTTTTCCATCGTATAATAGAGAGGCTAAATCGTAGTGCAGTGCCCCTTTTCTACCCCCTTGATAATCGATAAAAAAGACCTGCCCCTCTTTAACCATAATATTCCTCGATTGAAAATCTCGAAATAAGAAAAAGTTACTATCTGCCGACAATAAATGCTCTATCAAACTGTTGAAATCGTTTTCTAAATCTTGTTCATCGAATGGTATATTGGCTAGTTTTAAGAAATAGTATTTAAAATAGTTGAGATCCCACTGCATCGATTGTCTATCGAATGCAGCACGTGGGTAACACACTGTAAAATCAATCTTATCCTTTCCTAGTAGTTGTAATTTCGGCAGAAATTCTAATGTTTTATAATAAAGTGCTTTTGTATCATTGCTGATGGTTTTTCCCTCTCTGTTTTTGGTAAGATGCGCATACCACGTCTCATCACCAAGATCGGAAAGCCAATATAGTTGACGCGATTGGTCAATATGTAATATCTCAGGTACTGGAATTTGATGCTCAAGAAAACTAGTAGTAAATGAAAAAAAGGCTTCGTTTTCTTTTATATCTTCATTATAAACACCAATTATAGATGGTTTATTTTCGAAGCAAATGCGATAGTAAGCCCTACTCGATCCCGACTGTGGTAGTTTGTAAATTCGAGAAGCTTTTTCTCCATAATTATTTTCAGCCCAGTATTTTAAGTGCAATTCTATATTCATAAGATATTTTTTTATTATCATTTGCAAAAATACACTAAAAAAGGATGCCATACATTCACAATTTTTTATAATTTTGCGGGTTATTTTAAACATCACAAATAAATATATGAAAGCTATTTTTGTTTCAGGTTTCCAGGCCTTTTACGATGAAATTATCGCCATTTTAGACAAGTTAGAAATTCGCGGATTTACCTATTGGCCAGAGACTCATGGTCGTGGCTCGCACGATGGTGAACCCCATTTAGGTACACAGGCGGGGCCATCGCTTAACTGCTCGTTCATGATTGTGGTTGAAAACGAAACGGTACAAACACTTCTCGATGCACTTAAAAAATTAGACGAATCGGCTCCACAGCAAGGGCTACGTGCTTTCACTTTCGATTGCGAGAAAGGGTGGTAAATCTGTTAAGCAAACACCCTCTTAACATTAAAGCCACAATAAACAACATATTAACGCATAAAATTTAAAAATGGCGCAGCGCTCGCCACAGAATCTTATAAAAATGAAAAGAAACATATTAATAATTAGCAGCATCATTCTTATGGCAGCTTGTACTTCAAAAAAAATAGAGGCTCCTCGCGAGCTAACCTCTGGTATTAACCAAAATGATATGGACACCACAGCGTTACCTTCTCAAGACTTTTTCCGCTATGCTTGCGGTGGCTGGATGGATAATAACCCCCTTCCTGCCGAATACGGTCGCTATGGAAGTTTCGACAAATTAGCGCAAGACAACAAGTTGTTACTTAAGGCACTTTTTGAAGAGGTAATGGCTACCGAACACGAAACGGGTTCGAATGAGCAAAAAATTGCCGATTTTTATAACACTGGAATGGATACAGAAACTATTGAAGCACAAGGCACAAGTGCTCTCCTTAGCGATTGGGATAAAATATATGCTATCAGTTCTTTACAAGAACTGCCCGCTACTGTTGCACAATTACATGCATCGGGCATAGATGCCTTCTTCGGATTATTTCCACATGCCGATCCAAATAACAGTAGCCTAAATATTGCCTGGATATGGCAAGCAGGATTAGGAATTGGCGACCGCGACTACTATCTTCAAGATGAAAATAGTAACATCCGTCAAGAATATGTAAAGTACATCACAACCATATTCCAAAATGCTAATTATGAGCCGATAACATCATTAACCCCAGAAAAAATTAACGATATTTTAGCTTTAGAAACCGCTATGGCGAAAGCATTCTATACAAAAGAAGATCTTCGCGACCCTTTCTTAAGCACCAATATCATAACTATTGAAGAGTTTCAAGCCCTCATCCCTTCTTTTAATGTTGCGGAATACTTCAAAACAAGTCAAGTGGCTGTAGCCTCTTTAAATATTGCTCAATTAGAATATATAAAAAGTTTAGAAGAAATTTTAAAAGTTACTTCTTTAGAAACTATTCAAAACTACTTAGCCCTAAAAGTGTTAGACGCAGCTGCTCCTTTCTTAGGCAAAGCTTTTGTTGATGCGAACTTCGCTTTTTATGGAAATACATTATCGGGAAAAGAGGAGAATCAACCACGTTGGAAACGTGTACTAAACACGGTAGACGGCTCTCTTGGCGAAGTAGTAGGAGAAATGTATGTTGAGAAATACTTCCCAGTAGAAGCAAAAGAGAGAATGATTCATCTCGTTGAAAATGTGAAAATTGCCATGAACGAAAGAATGGATAATCTGGAATGGATGTGCGATTCTACAAAAGCAAAAGCTGTTGATAAACTGAATAGCATGATTGTAAAAATTGGTTATCCAGATACATGGAGAAGTTATAATGATTTAACCATTACTAAAGAAAGCTATTATACTAATGTATTAAGTTCGAGAAGGTTTGCAAATGCTTACGAGTTATCGAAAATTGGCAAACCAGTAGATCCTACCGTATGGTTAATGTCGCCTCAAACTGTTAATGCGTATTATAACCCAACTACCAACGAAATTTGTTTCCCTGCGGGTATTCTTCAACCTCCGTTCTTCAGATTAGAAGCCGACGATGCTGTTAATTACGGAGCTATTGGTGTGGTGATTGCCCACGAAATGAC
>CAYJOY010000094.1:3090-6795 GCA_964371885.1 uncultured Lentimicrobiaceae bacterium
CCAAGGACGTAACTACGACAAGCAAGGGAATGTAAGAGATTGGTGGAGCGAAGAAGATAGCGTGAAATTTAGTGCTAGAACTCAGGTATTAGTAGACTATTTCGACAATATAATAGTAGTTGACACCATGCACGCAAACGGTACATTTACCCTAGGCGAGAATATAGCAGATAATGGAGGGGTAAATATCTCTTTTGCCGCTCTAGAAAAAGCATTGGCTGCCAATGAGGTAAAAGGTGAAATGGATGGTTTTACCCCTGCACAACGCTTCTTTATTGCCTACGCACAAGTGTGGTCTAACAATATTAGAGATGAAGAGATTCGTTTAAGAACGAAAACCGATCCCCATTCACTTGGAAAATGGCGCGTTAACGGTACGTTACCTCACATAACCTCATTTATTGATGCTTTCGGAGTAAAAGAGGGCGACCCAATGTTTGTGGCTCCTGAAAAACGTGCCGATATTTGGTAAAATATAACAATACAAGAAAGAATGCCTAATTTCATCGCAGACTTACATACTCATACCCTCCTCTCTCCATGTGGAAACTTGGAGATGACCCCAGATGCTATTATAGATGTGGCATTACAAAACGGGATTGACATTATTGGGATTACCGATCATAATACCACCAGACATTGTAAGTTGGCAGAGCACTATTCTATAGATCGTAATATTTTTGTACTCTGTGGCGTAGAAATCACCACTCAAGAAGAAGCCCACTGCGTCGCATTTTTCCCTACGCATGAACGCCTCATGCAATTCCAGAGTTTTTTAGATGCTCACCTCCCTGATACCCCAAACGACCCCGATTTTTTCGGCGACCAAGTGCAAATTGATGAAGATTACAATATAATATATGAAGAACCGAAACTACTTACCTCGGCACTAACAGCTAATATTAACAAAATAGAAACGGAGGTGCATGCACTCGATGGTATCTTTGTTCCTGCTCATATCGATAAAAAACAGAATAGCGTAATTGCCAATCTTGGCTTTATTCCTTTCGATTTAAACTATGAAGCAGTTGAAATATCGAAACATGGTAATATGGAAGAACTTTTAAAAGGTCATAAATATTTAAAAAACAAACCGTTTATAAGAAGCTCAGATGCCCATCAATTAGATCAAATAGGGACTAATACCTCTATTTTAACGATGGAAACCCGTAATTTTCAAGAAATTAAAAATGCAATAACCAATAATTTAATTAAGTTTTAAAAATTTATTAACCATAATATAATGTCGCCTATATGAATTGATAGTGCGACATCTAACAAAACAAAACAATGACTGTAAAAGAATTAATAGAAAAAATGGATCTTACCGTTTATAGCGGCGAAAACAATTTAAACACAGAAATAACAGGTGGCTACGCCTCCGATTTACTCAGCGATGTAATGGGTTTTGCTCAAGAAGGCGAAGCTTGGATTACCTTACAAACACATAAAAATGTAATAGCTATTGCCTCTTTAAAAGAGTTGGCATGTGTTGTACTCGTAAAAGGATCTACCCCAGATGAAGATATGCTAGAGCAAGCTAAAAGAGAAGAGATTCCTGTTTTAGGAAGTAAAGAGGAGACCTTTGAAACCGTTGGAAAAATTTACTCATTTATTAAGTAATAATGACAGAAGAATTTAATCTAAATCACAAGGCGGGCTTTGTAAACATAATTGGTAACCCCAACGTAGGTAAAAGTACCCTCATGAATAAGTTGGTGGAAGAGAACCTCTCTATTATCACCGCCAAAGCACAAACTACACGGCACCGTATTAAAGGGATTGTAAACGGCGACGATTTCCAGATTGTTTATTCCGACTTACCAGGGGTGCTCGACCCTAGCTATAAAATGCAGGAAATGATGATGCGCTTTGTAAACGAAGCACTACGCGATGCCGATGTGATTCTGTACATGGTGGAAATTGGTGAAAAAAAATATAGAGAAGAGGTGCTTCAGAAGTTAACAAATATCGATGTTCCTGTCTTCTTGCTCATTAACAAAATTGACAAAAACGACGAAGCAAGGCTTTTAGAAACTAAAACTGCTTGGAAAGAGTTACTACCTAATGCTGAACAAATAGAAATATCGGCACTAGAAGGATTTAACTTAGATGTTTTGTTACAAAAAATTATTGAAAACCTCCCCCTCTCTCCCCCTTATTTTCCTAAAAACGAGTTAACAGACAGGCCAGTACGTTTTTCTCCGAAATTATTAGAGAAAAAATCTTACTACAATTCAAAAAAGAGATCCCATATAGTGTTGAAGTAGTAGTAGAAAGCTACAAAGAAGAGGAAGAAATTGTGAGAATTGCCGCTACGGTATTCTGCGAACGCGACACCCAAAAAGGGATACTAATTGGAAATAAAGGATCGGCAATTAAACAACTAGGGATAGAGTCGAGGAAAGATATAGAGAAATTTATTGGAAAACCTATATTTTTAGACCTTTCTATAAAGGTATTGAAAGATTGGAGAAATCAGGAGTTGTTAATGAAACGATTCGGCTATTTTAACGGATAGCTTATCCTCATTACTAGCTTTATGATAATGGATATAAAGTCAATGCTATCAATATCAACAATAATAAAAAGGTCGAAATACTCAAAAACAAACTGTATGAAGAAATGTTTACCTTTGTTTTTTCTATTTGCCACGTTCTTAACAAGTTGGGGGCAACAAACACCCGTTACCATCGAGCAATGTCAAGAGTGGGCCGTTTCGCAGTCGTCGGCAGGGATACAACGCCAACTAAGCGAAGAACTCCTAAAAGTTAAACTCGACGATGCCTCTTCGCACTTATACCCTAGGTTAGAAATTAACGGGGAGCTCTCCTACCAGTCGCATGTGCCTCAATTACCTTTGAGCTATGGGGTAGACCAACTTTCTAAAGATCACTATGGTATCTCGCTCGATTTTGAACAAGTACTCTTTGAAGGGGCAAAATATTTTTATGCTCGCGACTTTGAAAGACTGAGCAATGAATCGGAAATACATAATATTGAATTGTCTATTAATGAGTTAAAAGCTGAAGTAATCTCTATTTATCTTAATTTATTAATTATAGATAAAAGAGGAGTCCTCCTCACTAATGTCGAAAATTCGATAAATGAACAGTTAGTACAACTCAATTCATTACTAAAAGAGGGGGTTATTTATGGCAATACGGTAGCCCAACTCGAACTCGAAGCGTTAAAAATACAACCTAGTAGAAAAACCTTAATAAGCTCGCTCTCTATTATTACAGGGCAAAACCTCGATTCAGCCGCTTTTATAGTTCCCGAGTTGCCTCTTCTCGATTATAACACACCATCGCAACGGTGGGAGTATAAGATATTTAACAATCAAATGGCTTGCCTCGACTTTCAAAGAAAGTTGCACTTCTCTAACAGTTTACCCAAGTTTACATTCTTTGCAACGGGAGGCTATGGCCGCCCCACATACGATATTTTCTCTAATCAATTCGATTGGTATTATATGGTGGGAATATCTTTTAAAATACCTGTTATTGCTTGGGTAAAAACCACAGGGCTAGGGAGTATCATAAATCTACAAAAAAAGATTTTAGAGAGTAAGAAAGATGACTACACGAAATTTAACAATATCGAAATTCAAGAAAAAATTAACGAAATTGGAAAAATTGAGAATATGCTTTTATTAGACAAGCAAATTACGGCTAAGCATTCTGAAATTACAGCTACTTCGAA
>CAYJOY010000094.1:6805-7704 GCA_964371885.1 uncultured Lentimicrobiaceae bacterium
CTGCTTACGATTTTATTCAGCAACAAAACGAAGAGTTGCAATCGCGCGTAAGCTACGAGATGCACCGAATGCAACTCATAAAAGCTAAATATGAATTGCTTGCTCTTATGGGGCGTCTCTAATTTTATCTACCCTTTTTACAAAGCCATTTTGTGAAACATTTTTTTAGAACGAAATATCGAATTTTGGATACCGATTAATATACTCCAATAAAAAGTTGTATATTTGCCAATCATTAACACCTTTATTCATAATGAAAAGAAATTCTTTATTGGCAATCATAATCCTCTTATTTATTGGTTTTTCTAATCTTACTATAGCACAAAATTCAAAAACAGCACGTAAAATGTTCGACAAGGCGAAAGCAGCACTTATTGCTGAAGAGTTCGACAAAGCGATTGAATGGGCTGAAAAGGTGAAAGCTGAAGAACCTGAGTTTAACGATGTATATATTTTATTAGGCGATGTTTATAATATAAAAAGTGATTTTGCCCGTGCTGCTGAACATTACGAAACTGCCATTAGCTTGGTAAGTGTTCCTAAACCTATCCTTTATTATATCGCTGCCGAATCGCATTTTGAAAACAGAAATTACGAGAAAGCACTCGAACGTTATTTAATTTATCTTGAAAATAATCCTGATCCTCAACTGCTTAAAGTTATCGACAAAAATGTTAGCACTTGTAAGTTTGCCATTGAAGCAATAAAAAATCCAATGGAGTTTAACCCTATTAACATGGGGTCTACAATTAATAGTACCAGCGATGAATTTTTTGCCCGCTTTACTGCCGATGAAGAGGAGATTATACTTACAGTGCGCCGCCCTAAAGATGAGAATACTATTTGTGCTTTCTGTACCCACGAAGAAGATTTTTACCACAACCACAAAGAGGGCGATG
>CAYJOY010000095.1:0-5481 GCA_964371885.1 uncultured Lentimicrobiaceae bacterium
CATCAGCAGCAGCTACTTCTCTACTTCGACTTGGGAAAAATTCCAAAATCGAAGAAAAAAGAGGCTAAAAGAGAAAACAATTTTTCATTTACCCTTGCAGAATAAACTGCAAGCATCTAATAATCAGATAACAACAAGCAATAAAATAAAATAAATTAAAACACCCGTTGTTTCATATTTTTTTGTATTTTTGCAGCCTCAAACAAAGCAGGTATAACGGCTTATTTGAAAAAGGGTCTCGTAGCTCAACTGAATAGAGCATCTGACTACGGATCAGAAGGTTACAGGTTTGAATCCTGTCGAGATCACAACAAAAGAAAAGGGGAAAGCAAGCGTAGTTTTCCCCTTTTTCGTTTCCAACCTCTCCAGCACCAACTTACGTATTGTTTGCCATAAGCTCACTAACAAAAAAAAACAGTTGTTTTCTCATCATTCTGTTATCTCTAATCTATATATTTTTTTCTTTAAATCGAAAAATAACTTCGTCGCGAAGAGACTATTTTTATTGATTGGTTGAAGTAGTTGAAGATTGGAAAGTTGAAGTGTCACTTCATTGCGGAGTTATATTTAATCGTTCAAAGAAAAATATTTAAAACCTTTATTCCCTGCAATATAAAATATATGCTTGCGAATTTTGTACGATGCTAATATTTGTAGTGCATCGTGGGCGTAGCCGTTGAGTTGATCAATATCTTCTTGAAGAGGGGCTTCTATAGCTTGCACTTTTTTCCAATCTTCTCCTTTGGTGTATTTAAATTCTACAATATGTTTGTGGCGGAAATAGGCGGTTTGGGCACGTCCAGTTATTTCAAAGTCGGCCCTTCCCGAGGGGTAGTTTTGCTCTATAGCAATTGTAAAGTAACTAGTAATGTATCGGTTACATAATTCGTAGAAGGTATTGCGCACAAAGGTCTCGTTTATTTTATCGAAACTTTGCCCTACAAACTGCCCTAGGTAATGCTCATAGTATCCTGCAAAGAGTGCTTCAATATTAAAATCATGATAAAACTTCTTAAACATGGGAGCATAAATATCTTTCCCGTAGCCTAATTTGCAAACATCGTTGTAGTAATCGGCAAAAATACTCACCATAGTATTGTTGGGAAGCTTCATACTGAATCCATCAGCCAAGGTTGTCATTCCCAAATAGTAAAAAGAAATTGGATAGAAGTCTTTATTGAAAAACTGCTCTTTGTTAAACTTGCTTCGCAGTGTCCCTAACGTGTAGTTCATTTCCTGTCCGTTCACTAAGTCGAAAAGTATTTCGCGTGCGTTTTCGGTGCCACCCACTAATCGTTTTATCCAATTCACATCGGTACGTAGGTTTTCGTCAATCAATTCCATGGGAATTTTTGCGTTGTTTAGCGAAAAGCGCTTAAAGAAATAAGTAAGTATAGTAGCGTTAAATAGTGGCTCCGCATCGGGTAAGAAACGATAACCATCGTAATTATTTATCAGTAGTTGCCAAATTTCAGGCATTATTTCTTTGTCGTAGTGATTGGCTTCAAAAATTGCGGTTAAATACCGCATTGCCTCATTGTGGGTAAAACCCAACATGCTCACTAAGTTCTCTTCTAAAGTAACCACTTCGGCTATATTATAACCACTAGTTAAGTCGTCGATGGTGATAGGGAGCACGCCTGTAATGAACACTCTCTCAATGGCTCTTTGGGCTTGACCCGCTTTTATGATTTTGAAAAATGTTTTTAAAAAACCATCACCCGAAAGAATATCCATATACAACGAATCGCGATGAGAGGTGATGAGTTGATTGGTAAAATTATCGTATTCATCAATGATGATGTATAGCTTAGGGAGTTTTTTTTGCTGTATATAATCTATAATTTGAGATAATAACTTCCAACTTGTTACATCTTTCTCTACTACAAAATCTTTAAAATACGCTGCATATACGGTTTGTACAAAACCTTTTATTTTTGGTTTCATCACATCATCAAAATTCTTTGCTAATTCCTCCGCACTATTCACTGTGGCGTATACAATAGAAAAATCGAGGTGCAACACCATGTATTTCCCTTGTCGTGAGGTTGGATTTTTACCAATCCAGGTATCGCCAAACAGTTCCTCGAAGCGGTGTTTTTGGTTGATGTCGTAGTAAGAGGCTAAAGTGGTGCATAGCAATGTTTTGCCAAAACGGCGCGGGCGCAAGAAAACAGGATTTAAAAAACTTTCCAATTCCGCAATATACTTTGTTTTATCAATGTAGAAATAGTTTTCGGTTCGTAATTGTTCATAACTAGCCACGCCGTAGGGGATTTTTATATTGCTCATACCGTATTTTTTATCGCTGCAAAGATACGAATTTTTTAATTCATAATTTTTAATGCTTAATGCTTAATTTTTAATACAACGATGTCATTGCTGCCTTCCTTTTTTCGAAGACGTCATTGCGGTCTCCGCCTCTCTATAGCCGACATTATTGCGGCCTCCGCGCTGCAATCTCTTGATTACGAGGGCGTACCACAACTGTCAGAGATGGCGTGGAGGAGCACGCCATGACGTTTTTAAGAGGGGAGCGCACAATGACGTCGGCGAGGGGGAACGATGGCGCTTCAGGGCACGCCATGATATCTGCAAAAAGGAAAACTCGCGCTACGGCGTACAGGGGGGGATGCTCGCCCAATAGGTACGTTTCAATATTATATATAGTAACGGCGCTTAGCGCCTTTACTAGTTGGTTATCGTTGCAAGGCGAGGGGGTGCTTTACGTTTCGCGCTCCGCGCTCACTTTTGGCACCCTCTCGAAAACTTTTTAGCTTATTAGGAAAGGAGGAGATCAAACCATAAACTAGGGACGACGAACCAGGCGGAGCCCCAAGCTGCGGTTACTAAACGCGGGCATGCTGAAGTTCCGATACGTAGAACGGCAGTACCAAGCGTAGTTATAGAAGCTGCCGCCACGATACACCCGATACAAGCCTGAAGTTGCTCCTACAGGGTTAGTTTGCGCATCTCCTTCATAATTACCATACCTATCCCAACACCATTCCCATACATTACCACTCATATCGTAAATGCCTAATTCATTAGCTTGTTTTTCGCCTACTGGCTGTGTTTTGCTTTCTGAATTACTTATATACCACGCTACCTCATCAATATTACTACTGCCTGAAAATAAGTAACTTTCACTTAGTGCGCCGCCGCGCGCTGCATACTCCCACTCTGCTTCGGTGGGTAAACGATAACCGTTGGCATCAGGATTTACTGTAACCTCTGTTTCATTAATAATGTTGTAATATGGTGTTAAATTTGAATCTATGCTCAACTCATTGCAAAATGTTACTGCATCATACCATGTAATTTGCTCTACTGGGCGACTAGGGGCATCAGGACCTGCCTGAAAACCGCTAGGATTCTCGTCCATTACTGCCTCCCACTGCGCTTGCGTTACCTCGTACTTACCAATATAGTAGCTGCTCAACGTTACGGAGTGAACAGGACGCTCGTCTGTGTCAGCTTCTGTATCAGTTGCTGCTGCACCCATATTAAAAGTGCCCCCTGCTACGTATACCATACCCTCTATTTCGGGAACCCACACAGCATACAATGTCGCATTGGCGGTGGCGGTGTATGGGGCTTTGTTATTGTATTCTACCGCGCCACCTGCTGTGGTGCTCCAGCCGGCGAAAGTGGAATCGGTGCGGGTGAAAGTGTTGGCAGTTAAGTTGGCGGTGGAATCTTGTTCTATCTGTTGAGTTGTGGTGCTCCCTGTGCCGTTGTTGGCATTAAAGGTAATGGTGCATAACTTATTCCACACGGCATACAAGGTATCATCGGCAGTGGCAGTGTATTCTACGCCATCTCTATATTCCACTGTGCCTGTTGCCGTGGTGCTCCAGCCGGCAAACTCGTAGTCTGCGCGGGTGAAAGTGTTGGGGGTTAAGGCGGCGGTGGAGTCTTGTTCTATCTGTTGAGTTGTGGTGCTCCCTGTGCCGTTGTTGGCATCGAAAGTTACGGTGTAAGAAGGGGCAGGTACCGCGCGAACCAGGCGGAGCCCCAAGATGTCGTTACTATACGTGGGCGTGCTGCGATTCCGATTCGTAGAACGGCAGCTCCCCGCGTTGGAATAGTCGCCGCCGCCACGACGCACCCGATACAAGCCTGAAGTTGCTCCTACAGGGTTAGTTTGCGCATCTCCTTCATAATTACCATACCTATCCCAACACCATTCCCATACATTACCACTCATATCGTAAATGCCTAATTCATTAGCTTGTTTTTCGCCTACTGGCTGTGTTTTGCTTTCTGAATTACTTATATACCACGCTACCTCATCAATATTACTACTGCCTGAAAATAAGTAACTTTCACTTAGTGCGCCGCCGCGCGCTGCATACTCCCACTCTGCTTCGGTGGGTAAACGATAACCGTTGGCATCAGGATTTACTGTAACCTCTGTTTCATTAATAATGTTGTAATATGGTGTTAAATTTGAATCTATGCTCAACTCATTGCAAAATGTTACTGCATCATACCATGTAATTTGCTCTACTGGGCGACTAGGGGCATCAGGACCTGCCTGAAAACCGCTAGGATTCTCGTCCATTACTGCCTCCCACTGCGCTTGCGTTACCTCGTACTTACCAATATAGTAGCTGCTCAACGTTACGGAGTGAACAGGACGCTCGTCTGTGTCAGCTTCTGTATCAGTTGCTGCTGCACCCATATTAAAAGTGCCCCCTGCTACGAACACCATTTCTATGGGTACCCTCCAAACGGCGTACAGTGTGTCATCTTCTGTGGCGGTGTACTCAGCTCCGTCTGCATATTCTACCGATCCTGTTGCTGTAGTGCTCCAGCCAGCAAACTCGTAGTCTGGGCGGGTGAAACTGTTGGCGGTTAAGTTAGCGGTGGAGTTTTGTGCTATCAGTTGAGTTGTGGTGCTCCCTGTGCCGTTGTTGGCGTTGAAAGTAATGGTGTAAAACTTATTCCAAACGGCGTACAATGTATCATCGGCTGTGGCGGTGTATGAGGCTCCGTCTTCATATTCTACCGCCCCTGTAGCCGTGGTGCTCCAGCCAGCAAAAGTGTAATGTTCGCGGGTGAAGGTATTGGCAGGCAAAGCGGTAGAAACCCCTTGCTGCATCGTTTGTGTAGTTGTGCTCTCTGAGCCATCGTTGGCATTGAAAGTAATGGTGCGCAACGCGAAAGTGGCGTGCATACAACGAACACTGTAGCCGTTAGTTACCTCGGTACTTTCCAATTCAAAATCGCCGCAATAGCAATCGAGTTGTCCTACCGTTACTTTGCTGTTTACTATGGTAGAGGATAAGAGGGCGGTGTAGGTGCCTAACTTCTCATATCTATCGAGGGTGGCGTTGTAAAAGCCAGCGGGGCGTATCTCTAGGTCAGTGGCGGGATCTTCAACCACATTGGGCACTACCCAGCTGTCGGAGGCACGGAGCTGCGCGGCGGAGTACATCGCCAAGGTGGCTAATTCTCCCTCGGTGGGCAAACGCC
>CAYJOY010000095.1:5491-7676 GCA_964371885.1 uncultured Lentimicrobiaceae bacterium
CTTGTAAAGTGTCCATTTGGGTAACACCTGGCACCGTGCGGGTGGCTTGTGCATACGTGTAAAGGCGACCATAAAGTGCTAAATTGGTGGCAGTATCTGTCGACGAATTAGGATGGTAATATATACCTGCACCCACAATAGGTGCATGGTCGGAATAAAGACTCCCTTTAAAATTCTCTTTAAACCAGCAGTAAGGACCCGCCTGTATTAGATTGTAATTGTGATTGTTTACTGCATCGGGATAGGTGCCCGAACAGGTGAAACTTGTGGTAGGAGGGGGAGTAGTACCCTGCGCAAAAGTGAGCATGCTAAAGAATATGCTCACTACGAAAAAAAGTAGTTTTTTCATCATTCTGTTTGTTTTTAATCTATATTTTTTTAACGTTGAATCTGGAAATAATTTCACCGCGAAGATACTAATTTTTTTAATGCTTAATGCTTAATTTTTAATGCTTAATTAGTTGGACTCCCATAGCCGACGTTATTGCGGCCTCATAAAAAACTATTAAATTGCAAAAGGAGAGAATATTTGGGTTATTTATGTCGTATATTTGCCATTGTTATTATTACAGCGGAATTAAAAGAAAAAATTCTTTATTGTACACCTAAGATAAAATAATAAAACTATGGCAGTTAAACTTTTACCTTACAGAATTACCGATTTCGAGAACATGATGACCAACAACTTCTATTACGTTGATAAGACCCTTTTATCCCAAAAATTGAAACGGCTCCTAGTTTTTTCTTCTTTGTACGCCCTCGTAGGTTCGGAAAAAGTTTAATGATAAACATGCTGTCGCATTATTACGATAAAAAGAGTGCTGATAAATTTGAGACTTTGTTCGGGAATTTAGCCATTGGGAAAAATCCTACAAAATTCAAAAATTATTACCTTATTTTAAACCTCAATTTTTCGGGGGTAATGGGTAGCACACTTCAAGAAATAGAGAAAGAATTTACCGATTACTGTCACGCTGCGTTAAATCTTTTTGTGGAATCGCATCCTGATTATTTTTCTGAAAAAGAAGAAGAAAGCATTAAGAAAACGGAGAGCGTCGCCTCAAAGTTAGTGTTAATTTGTGGCTATCTTAAAATAAAAAAACAAAAAATCTACCTCATCATTGATGAGTACGACCATTTTACCAATAACATTTTAACCAAATTAGGAACGTTATCGTATCAAGAAGTAACGCACGGCACAGGTTTTTTTCGAGGATTTCTTAACAAAGTAAAAGAGTGCACCAGCAGCACCATCGAACGGATTTTCATCACTGGGGTAAGCCCTATTACCATGGACGACCTAACCAGTGGATTTAATATTATGGCCAACAAAAGCAATTCTGCAAGATTTAATGACTTAATGGGGTTTACTGAAAAAGAGGTGAGGGAGATGTTAACCTACTATTATAACGAGGGGTTAATAACTAATCATACCCCCTGATGAGCTCATAGAAATAATGAAGCCGTGGTACGATAATTACTGTTTTAATGAAGATTGTTTGGACGATTCACCACTCTATAATTCCGATATGGTGTTGTATTTTATGAACGAATACATCGAAAATCAAGTGCTCCCCAATGAGATGATTGACCGCAACATCCGTACCGATTACAACAAACTGCGCCATTTAATATCTATTGATAAAAATTCAGGGTATAACACGAGTGTTATCCAAGAGATTATTACTACAGGGGGGACTACAGGGAAAATCAACACAGGGTTTTCGGTGCACGAACTCGTTCATTCCGATAATTTTAAAAGTTTACTGTATTATTTAGGATTGGTGACCATTAGTGGTACTTATGAAGGAGAAGTCTATTTAAGTGTGCCCAATCAGGTGATAAAAGAGCAAATGTATGCCTTCCTTACAGAGGCTTACCAAGACAATTTTGACATATCATTTGACACTAAGCAGTTAAACCAACTGATGAGAGGGTTGGCCTACCGTGGCGAGTGGGAACCCTATTTCGAGTTTGTGAGCGAGCAGTTGCGCGCACACAGCGCCATTCGCGAGTTTATGGATGGCGAGGCGCACGTAAAAGGCTTCCTATTAGCCTATATGGGGATGAACAACAACTACATTGTTTTCCCTGAATACGAAATGAACAAGGGGTTCTCCGACTTTTACATGCAGCCCAAACTGTACCACCAACCCGATATTCTCTACTCTTACGTTATTGAGAT
>CAYJOY010000096.1:0-7643 GCA_964371885.1 uncultured Lentimicrobiaceae bacterium
TAATAAATAGTTAATTTGATTTTATGTTTTTTTTGGAAATTTGTGTTAATATTCCGCAACTTTGAGAAAGCACTCCATCTTCTTCTTCTACATATTTATCTATTACAATAAGGTGTCAAGAAAAATCGTTTCCAAAGAATTGTATTGCAACTAAAAATAATTACTAAAAAATACTACAATTATGACGTCACACAATAAAATTCGCCTATTTGAAGAAAAAAAAGTCCGTACCGTATGGGACGAAAATCTAGAAAAATGGTATTTTTCTATTGTTGATGTTATTGCTATTCTTACAGATAGCTCTAATCCTCAAACCTATTGGAGAGTGCTAAAAAAAAGGCTTTTAGAGGAGGGAAACGAAACCGTTACAAATTGTAACGGTTTGAAAATGCGAGCAGCAGATGGGAAAATGCGTTTAACGGATGTTGCTGACACTGAACAACTATTTCGCTTAATTCAATCAATTCCATCGCCCAAGGCAGAACCATTCAAACTGTGGCTGGCGCGTATTGCCAGCGAACGGTTAGACCAAATGCAAGACCCAGAGCTATCCATAGAGCAGGCAATGACTGATTATCGACGATTGGGCTACTCAGAAAGTTGGATTAACCAGCGGATTAAGAGTATAGAGATACGCAAAGAACTCACAGATGAGTGGAAGCGTTGTGGTTTGGAGGAGGGGACACAGTTTGCTACTTTAACCGACATCATCTACAAGGCGTGGTCAGATAAATCAGCTAAGGAGTACAAGCTCTTTAAAGGGCTCAAAAAGGAGAACTTGCGCGACAATATGACCAATACTGAGCTGGTGCTCAATATGCTGGCGGAGCTTTCCACCAAACGCATTTCAGAGAGCGTAAACCCAGATGCCATGAGCGAGCACGAAAGGGTAGCGCAGCAAGGTGGGGAGGTAGCACGCACTGCTCGCCGAGAACTCGAAGCGCGAATCGGCCAAAGTGTGGTTACACCTCTTAATGCCAAACAAGCAATGTTAAGGAACGAAGCCAATGAGGAAGAGGATGGTGTAGAAAGTTAAAGGTGGATTGGTAAATATTTGCATTAACTTTGAAGGCGGCATTGAGTCGCATTACAGGCATTAACGAACGCCAGTTATGGCATTACGCGGCAGGCGTGCACAAACCCCGCAAGGCACAGCTAGAAAAAATTCAAAATGGAATCGCCAAACTAAGCCATGAGTTGAGGGGGTTGACTTTTTGACAATTTGCCCAGTGAATTATTTTCCTAATTTTTTAGTGACCTCAACCTGTGATAGCACTCGCATTTGTTGAATTGCTATAGTGTTTAGTTTTACAAGTCTATCACCTTGTGATACTCCTTCGTTAATCAAAACTGCGTTGATATTTTTCATGTTTGAGAGGCAGATAAGTTCATTAATCGTCGAATAATCACGGATATTGCCTTTGAGATTGGGATTTGCATCTCGCCACTGTTTTGCCGTGATGCCATAGAGTGCCATATTCAATACATCTGCCTCTGAGGCGTATACAATAGAGATTTGTTGCATTGTAAGTTCCTTTGGCACAAGGTTTGTTTTGATAGCATCGGTGTGGATATGATAGTTGATTTTTGCGAGTTCTCGCTTTGCTGACCAAGCGACAAGTTGCATCTCTCGCTCCTTAAGATTCTGAAACTCTTTTATAAGATAAACCTTAAATTCCGGACTTATCCACATTGCAAACTCAAAAGCGATGTCCTTATGAGCATAAGTTCCGCCATAGCGACCCGCTTTAGAGATTATACCTATAGCATTAGTTTTAGCCCCCACTCTTTTGCACTTAGTCGATAGCTATTCAAACCAGCATTACTTTTAATTATGTCGAATTCGACATAATTAAAATCTGGGTTATTAACTTTTTCCCATATTCCGAGAAATTCAACGGTGTTCCTATTTCTTAGCCAATTTGAGAAGAAAAATTCACCATCTTTCGACCTTATCATATCTGTGAGTGAGATATAATCCTCTTCATTAACCTTAATGACGCTCACTTCAGTCTCATTTACATTAATCTTTGCCATATCTTTTCACTGTAATTGTCAATAATTTATTGCATTATAATACTCTGTAATCAAACACCATACCCCTTAACGGCAACTGGCATGCAAAAGTAATAAAAATAAGCGAATTAGCGACTATCAATCAACTTATAACACTATTTTTTCGTGAATTTTTAGCACATAAAAAACTCTTTATTCTAGCATAATTATGCAGCTATGGCATTATCACGAAAATAGTTCATCGAAGAACCACTTTTAAACCGTTCGTCATTCAAGGTAAACCCTTTAATAATGTATTCGTGCAAGCGTTTGGTTGCCCATTGGCGGAACTGGGTGCCTTGTTGAGATTTTACGCGGTATCCAACAGAGATTATTACATCGAGATTATAATATTTAGTGGTTACAGTTTGTGTTTTGCCATCGATAGCACCGTGTTGGGTGGTATGTCGGAAATCCCGACATACCATACTTTGCTCCAATTCACCTTCTAAAAATACGTTTTTTATATGTTCAGTAATAGTACTTCGCCCTTTACCAAACAACTCTGCCATCTGGCTTTGGCTTAGCCACACCGTCTCTTCTTCAAAGAGAACATCAACTTTAATAATTCCGTCTTGGTTTCCACGACGTCATTGCGGATTCGCTCCGCAATCTTTTGAAAATTAAGTACTACCGTGTATGCAAAAGATTGCGCGTCAAGCGCGCAATGACGTCATCAAAGGGAAAATTGCGTCCAGCGCGCAATGACGGTGGCGTTGACGGGTGGGCAATAAGCACATCTCTTGAAATGGTGTTTTTAATCTGCGGCAATGATAGGGAATTTTTGCAATTGAAAATAGAAAAAAATAGATTAAGATTAATTTAAAATGCAAAAAAAATATTATTTTCGCAGAGTAATTAACCGCTATGCACTAATGATAAAAAATTGGAATAAATAATTATTAAAAATGATTGAATATGAGTAAAGTAAACTTTTGGCATCTTCAAATGTTTCTTCCTGATGGAAGAGAGGGCGCCCCCATAGATTCCATCAAAATGTTAACAGGATCAAAACCTGTAATAGGTATTTCTGAGTGGGATCATAAACAATGTGCTAATTTTAAAGGGATTGGAGACGATGCTATGAAGATAGGCGATATTGTATTGGTTCGAGAAGGACAAAAAGTTCTAGCTTTATGTAGGGTTATTAGCGACCTTTTTCAAAATAAAGATTTAGAAGTTAAGTATCGTAACACTAATTTTAGACACGTAGAAGTATTAAAAAATTACTCATCAATAGAAATGCCTCCATTTCCTCAACCTCAAGGAACTTTAAAAATATTACGTAATCAGGATTCAGGCACTTGGCAATATATTCATAAATTATACAAAGAAATTAAAACAAATATGACTACTGAAACAATAAAAAACATCCTGTTAAACAAAAAGAACATTATCCTTCAAGGTGCACCTGGCACAGGTAAAACATATAGCACCGCCGCCTTGGCCCTTTCAATTATGGGTATAGATTATAATCCTAATAGCCATAAAGATATTATGGAAAAGTATAAGGAGATGCAAAAAAATAAGCGAATCTTCTTCACTACATTTCACCAATCAATGGATTATGAAGATTTTGTAGAAGGATTGAGACCTGAAGAAATTAAAGGAAACATTTCTTACTACGTGAAAGATGGTATCTTTTTGAATGTTTGTAAAGCGGCTAGTGAAGGTGTTGTTACAGAATCTGATAACGATGTAAATATTGAGGAAAAGATTAATAGATATTTACAACTTACAAAAGGAGAATCAAATAAAAGGGTTGTTAAAAACCTAAAAGACAAAAGTGAGATTGATGTTTGGTGGGGAGGAGCAACAACTTTTCAAGTAAGAAGTCTCAAGTCTCCTGCTGCTGATGTGACTCCTGTAAATATAAAATTATTAATAGAGTTAGCAACTGGAAGGACGAGTAAAGAGATCGTAGAAATAGAAAAACCTGAAGGACACAAAAGAGTGGATTACATGCTCTCAATAATTGAAGCAATAAAAAAAGAAAATATAGATATTCAAAAAAAAGAAAACAATGACGTTCCATACATACTCATTATTGATGAAATCAACAGGGGTAACATCTCAAAAATATTCGGGGAGCTTATTACACTTTTAGAAAATGATAAACGAGAAGGAGGAAATCATCCCCTTACGGCCATTCTTCCATATTCTAACGAGGAGTTTTCTGTCCCCTCAAACTTGTATATTATCGGCACAATGAATACCACCGACCGAAGTGTTGGAAGCATTGATTATGCAATTCGTAGACGCTTTGCATTCTACACTCTAAAAGCAAATAAAGAGGCTATTGAATCATATTACGCTAATATCAATAATGATGGAGTAAGGCAAAAAGCCATTTCATTATTCGATGCCATAAATACTGTGGTTACAACTTATGCTCCGAGCGATATTGATGCAGAAGATTTAATGATTGGACACAGTTATTTTATGGCGAACTCACTCGAAAATCTAAAAATGAAGCTAGAGTATGAGATCATTCCTCTCATTAGAGAATATGAAAAGGATGGAATTTTAACCATTAATTTGGGAGAGTTAAAAAATAAAGAATCGGAATGGAGCAAAATACTATAACTGAAACATCTAAAGCATTAATTGTACTTAAAGAACATGAAAAGCTGTACGATAAGTTTAAGGAAGATTTCAAAGATGAAAAAATTGTATTTGTAAAAACAGATAGAAATAAATCGCCCATTTATTTAGGAATTTGTCCTAATGATTTGTGTGCAAGTTATTATATTGGAGCTGCGTGGCTCACCAATGAATGTGCTCTTGTGGTTACTCCCAAAATGGAGAATATTGATTATATTGAAATGTTTATGTGCTCGCTCAAGCATAAACAGTCGGCGGAATATTTTTCGAAATGTTACGGCATTAATTTCAATGATAACCCTATTAAAGAAGTACCCGCTTTTAACAGTATGTTAACGCCACTGCTTATTATTCATTATTTAGGTTTGGTTAAAAATATTGTAGCCAAAGGATTGCAGTGCGACTATATACTTAAAGAAGAGAATCTTCAATCGAAAGCAAAAGGGAAAATAAAAATTTCGCAAAATATTAAGTACAATAATATTAATAAAAGAAATGATAGAATTTTTTGTCAGTTTCAAGAATATACTGTTGATACCAAGGAAAACAGGTTGTTGAAACGAGCTTTGCTATTTGCTAAAGAATTTGCTAAAGAATTTGCATCTCAGTTTGCGGATAACCAACACAATAAGCAAATTGAGAAAGAAGTGAATATGTTGCTAACTTCTTTTGCTTCTGTTTCTGAAGAAATTGAAATTAAAGAGGTAAAAAACATTAAAAATAATAAAATATACAAAGCTTATAATGAAGCACTTCGCGTAGCCAAAATGATTTTAAAACGTTTCAATTATTCACTATCTAAAGTTAATGAAAAGGAAACTACAGTCCCTCCTTTTTGGATTGATATGTCGCGACTTTACGAAGTATACGTCTACACCAAGCTATTAGAAGCATACGGTGAAGAGCAAATTTCTTTCCAAGTAAAAGGTTATCAAGGAAGTGCAGTAGATTTTATAAAAAAGGATGAATCTATAATTATTGACACCAAATATAAACCAAAATATAATGAAAGCAAAGCAGGAATTCTTGACGATGTTCGCCAATTATCTGGGTACGCTAGAGATACAAAAATATTAAAAGAGTTAAGAGATTCTGAATCTATCCCTTCTTGTTTAATTATTTATCCAGAAAAGTATGAAACTTCACAAGATGATGCAAAAGAGGACAATATATTAAGAAAGGAGGACCCAATTTTAAAACAATCTACGCCCTTTGCAGCATTTAAAAGTTTTTACAAATTAAAGATTCCACTTCCATCAATATAGCGCAACCTTTATTCTGCCATATAAATTGGTAAAACCTTGTTTCATAAGAATTTAAAATATTTTGTTTCTCCTCCTAGCTTGACATCACATCTTGTGATGTCAAGCATTCCTATTCTTTATCACAAGGTTTGACTAGAAAACTAGAAGAGGAACGCCCTATAGTTCCACCCCACACTACAACTCTACCCGCGGCAGCGCACCGTACCTTCCCGCTAAATACCCTTTTTCAATGTCGATGGTGTTGTGCTCTTAAAAGTCGTTGAGGGTGTATTGCATAGTGGTGCCCTCATTTTTTTCTGCAAACCAAACTTCGTCAAGGCGCATTACTGCTTTTGATCTAATAAACAACATTCATGTGTGGTGAAAATTAATTGTCCCTTGGTATTGGTAAGAGCAGAGAATTGTTGGATAAACGCTTTAATGTTAATGGGATGTATCCCATTTTCAATTTCGTTGATAGCAATTACACAATGTTTGTGAGACATTCGTTTTACTTCATTCAACTGCAGACTTATCGCAATCTGATTTTGTCATATTTTTAAATTTTCGCACAACAAAAACCTATGTAGAATAAAAATCTATCAAAAGAGCTGCTATTTGTAAAAATTCAATATCTTTGCCGCGTAATTTTTAAAATCAACGCAATCACTAACTATTTCAACTCAACCACTCTTAAAAATAGAGCCTTTAAAATAATAATGATGAAGCCATTTCTTGCAGTTACAGAAGCACAATACGTAGAAGGTTACAAAATAGCTATCACCTTTAATGATGGGGTGAAGAAAATAGTAGATCTTTCACACCGACTTTATGGTGAAGTTTTTGAACCATTACGAGATATTGAAAAATTTAAGCGCTTCCAGCTATCCTATTATACCATAGAGTGGGAAAATGGGGCAGATTTAGCACCAGAATATCTCTATTCATTGTAGAAACGACTTGCACACCAGGTATTTGCTATTTCATGAGGTGATGCAGCTTATAGTAAAAAAACTATTTACGAGAAACTGAAGTGAGGAAATACAATATATCCAATTTCCAATTTATCCCCACCTATTTTTTAGTGTTGCTGGTAACTTTCAACTCGTTAATACTCTCTAAATAGGCTTGTTCTACTGGCGACAAGGTTTTTACCTGATACTTCCTATATTCCGATTTAGCCTTTTCTATCGCTTGATGATGACTTACGCTGCCAGCATCGGTCAGCAATTTCCTATTACTTGACGACAAAAGAGCATCGAGTTGTTGAATGTAATCATCCATATACATTGGTCTGTGCTCCAAAGCGTTGATTTCTGCTAAATCAAAATAACCCGAAACAAGATTATTGAGAATCTTTAATTCATTTTTTTGCAAGTAATTTTTTGCAATGCCAATATCTTTCGAAGTTGGAAATGCACCTGAAAAAGAGGTCATTCCCATAAATGGTTGTTCTGCATCCGCTCTATTGTAAATAATCTCTGCTGCTGTATTTCCGTGCGCAGCAAAGTGCAATTTGTTTTGAACAATTTTGAAGAACTTTATGGTAATTTCGCTGTGCGGATCATAATCCACACTTGTAGCATACAAGTCTAATACCTGGCGGTACATTACTTTTTCTGAGGAGCGAATATCTCGTATTCTATCAAGCAACTCTCGCCAATAATTGCCGCCTCCAATCTCTTTAAGGCGCGCATCGTTCATAGTGAATCCCTTGATAATATACTCCTTTATGCGTTC
>CAYJOY010000097.1:0-1016 GCA_964371885.1 uncultured Lentimicrobiaceae bacterium
CATGGGTGAGTTTATTGTCGGCATCGTAGCGGTAGCGGTGTGTCCACTGCTCGGGCATATAGCTCTGCGTTATTTGGTTAAGGGTATTATAACGATAATGGGTAGCCATAGTGTGATTAGGGTGAATAAATCCTTCTTGTAACGTATCGTAGCGGGCAATATTGTTGCGGTAGTGTTGTATGCTCTGTAGCGAATCGGGGTCATTAATAAGGCGCACCCCTTCAGGGGGTACCGTTTTAATGAGGTTGTCGGCTTGGTCGTAGTAATAAAGGGTGTACAAAAATTCATCAGAAGTTACATTAATCTCTAACGATTCGGTAATAAAACCTGAGCAGTAGGGTTCATAGCGTGCTCGGTGTTGCGCCACTAGGCTATCTAATGCGTGGTAAAAGGAGATGGTATCTTGCGCCGCCGCATTCAAAATGGCTTGTTGCCTACACGCCTCATACCAATCTATGGTGTTTTTACATTTAAATTGTGCTGGAAACTTGTAATCGTAAAGTGCAGTGGTGTCATCTACTCCCTCTAATAGGTAGGTATACCTATCCCAAATACAGAATTGGTTCCAATGGTAAATATTGTCAACATCAGCATCAATCCCTTCTAACAGTAAGCTCTCTCTTATCTCCTCTGAGTCATCCCAAAAAGTGAGTCCGTATACATTCACCGCCGCTTGGTAATTTTGGCAGGCACAATCTATTAAAAACTCATCGGGGCGCGGGTAAATAATGCGGGTGTAGTTATTAGGGTCTAAATGGCAACTGTCGGCAATCAGTTGCGCGTATTCTTCTAAATCAATCCGCTGTACATTTTCAAAATTATGGTTTTCAAGCGATTGATTACAACTCCCTATACACAGTTCTATTAATTGAGTGCGAATTTCATACCATTTAATGCTATCAATTAGGAGGTCTGGGCAGTGTGTTAGGAAATAGTCGTTCAACTCTTCCATCCAGCTATTGGCGTATGCTTCGCAATCTTGAGTGCAATTTTCGTAGGCTAACTCCATCCCTTGC
>CAYJOY010000097.1:1097-1447 GCA_964371885.1 uncultured Lentimicrobiaceae bacterium
TAAAAATCTAATTTGAAAACCCCCTTGTTCACCAGTGGTGAGAGGAATGGCTGCGCACGCGGTATCGGCTTTAAGATAATATTGGCAATGGTCTAATGCAGATATATCAAATTCATCGAGCCACCATTCGTATTGACCCCACGCTAGGGGTGGACAGTTGCAACAGGTGTCGGTTCTTACATCGTTTCTTTCATCGCAGTAGGTGTCGCTCCTATCGCAGCGGTCGAAACAGGCGGGAAGCAACCTATTGCGATACACTTCTTTTAAATAGAAGTATATACTTTTAAAAATTAGCCAACGGGCGTCATCCTCAGAACACTCCATATTCTTTGCCCATTCGGGTATTATAA
>CAYJOY010000097.1:1457-7641 GCA_964371885.1 uncultured Lentimicrobiaceae bacterium
TTCAGCAAACGGTTCACTTCCCTCTACATGTCCGCCATTTGCAATGTCCGCAGGGTCGAAAAGGAGCCACCAAACACTTATATAAAAACCCTCGTACGACATATAAGAGAGCATTCGTTGTTTCATATATTCCATCATTTGGTCATAATTATCGGGGCAACATGAGGTTTCTTTCACAAAGAAAGGGTCTACATCGTTTGAATAAAAAGGTTGGTATCCATCCATCGCTTCTGTTATCTCCTTATTCTCTATTACTTCAAAACCAAGCGGATTGAGTAATCCTAGGTCAAAAGCTTCTCGGTAAGTGTTTACATTAAAGAAGAGACTATCGAAATCATTTTGCGCTTCGGCATCGCCACAATCGCACATAGCTTTATACAAGTGGTATTCTGGGTGGTATTTAAGCATCACCTCCGCATACGTTTCTTTCCAATTTTCGCGTAACGTATTCCAAAAACGGTCATGAAAAGCATCAAAGCCTAAATCATTTCTAATTTGCTTTAGTAAAGCATCGCTTTCTAATCGTTCATTACAAATAGAATTGAGAAAATCGTTGGTAGGATATGAGGAGGTAATACAAAGGGTATCACCTGGGCAACAATATTTTATATTATCAAAATATTGCCCCCCTGGGCTCATGTCTCCAAGCATAGCATCTCTTTTGGCTTCGCATTCTGTATTGGGATTTTGGGGTGGGTTTTCACATTCGTTCAGCAGTTGTAAATAACACTCATTTTTCAAATCGGGTGCCAACAAGCCACACTTACTCATGGCATACTCTTCGCAAGGGGTGTAACAGCGGGCTGTATCTGCTCTAGGATACTCAACACAATTTCGCTGACGGTTTGCATATTTTTCGTAATCGGCATCGGTAACTTCATCATTTACTACCTCTACAGACTTATAAAGTTGATAACTACCTGGCTATAGTTGGATAGAATGTATTAATATTTCATCGTTTTGGGTAATAAGGCTATCCTTAAACAGATACGCTTGTTGGTCGGGATTCCAAAGGCTAAACAGCAACTTATATCGGCACTCGATGGTGCCCACATTGTTTTCGCAGGTGTCTCCAAGGGGATTAGAAGCTGTAAAATTATAGGTAAAATGGTACGCTTGGGTGGCACCTACCACTATATTTTGGGTGTGGGTCCTACTTTCATCATCAAAAACAATTACTTCGGTCATCCCCTCCTGAGCGGGGGTATTATCGATAGGCAACAAGGTGCTATCGCTGGCATTTGGAATAATAGCAGAAGCAATAAGCCGCTATTTCATATCGTAATAACTCACGGTAGTTTCGTTATTAGGGTCTATGGCTAACACTTTTTGATAATGGCTAAAATTTCCTACTTCATTGCCAAAAAGCCTATCAATTTCAACTTGCATAGGGTTTCCGTAGTAGTATTTTGTCTCTTTGCCATTTCCAAGCTTAAAAATCTCCCCCACATTGCTTTGCGAGTGAACCCTTTGGGTACCGTCGTTCAAATATCGGGTTTGCGAGTAGGTATAACCAGTGTCGGCAGGGGTTTGCGCCACATTGCTCCAATGGGGTTGGTTTAAGAAGGGGTTTGCGCTGGAGTAATATTTTGCACTCCCCGAGGTAGCGGGAAATGGGTAAGGGTTGCTAATGGTACTATCGGCATCGTATTTATTTTTTGGGAAAGCACCATTGAATTGTCCTTGCGCGGCTCCATTCGTGCCATAATATCTTATCCCTCTGCTTGGGGTGGGTGCGGGAATAGCTTGCAAGGCTTGCCGCCCTACATGGTCGTAAAAAGTTTCCCCAACAAGAGCTACCTCACGGGTATTCATAACAGTAGCCTGTTGGCGCGTTCGCAAAGTGCCATCAAAGAAAGAGATTACCTCTTTACGTTTTCCCTCTTCGGCATACACCGCACTATATTGCCACGTAACCTCCTCTTCCAGCCCCGCAAAGTCGTAGCGGTATTGGGGGTTAGCGGCCGGCAGCGAATTTCCCGTTTGGATCCCATAGCTCCATGACCCATAAATGGGATAATGTTGCTCATTGTAATAATAGGTACCCCTTCCACGAACTCTATATAAAAGAGTCCCTTTGGGATAGGCTAACGAAATGGGATAATAATTATTAGTAACAGTTACATTGGTGGCATTGCTAAAATCGTAAGCAATGGCTTCACTGTTTGTAGGATTATCCACAAACAGCCATTCCACGTCGTAGCTATCGGCTCCACCAAGATAGCCCCAGGTGAGCAACAGTTCTTGAGTAGCAGGTTGATAATCCCCTTGCAGGCTGGTAATGGTAGCTAAAGTATCGAGGGAGGAAGTTCGGAAAGTGCGACATCGCAACTCCAAAAAAACATCATCGGGCATTGTCCCGCTTGTTTCCAATATTTCGAGCACAGGAGATTTATACCCCTCATATTCTACCCAATCAATGTCTTTATAGCTACCATCGGTGCTGTAGTCTACAAAAACAGTATCCACAAAAACCGTATCTGTATTATTGGCAAAATCGACTAACGATATTTGATATTTAACTTTATAAGTTTGGGGGCTATTTCTCATGATGTTGCGGTCTTCAGCCAGATAAAAGCGTACCGAAACGGTAGAGGCAGTCTCTGTCCAATTGGGTTCGGAATGGTACACCGTACTTGCGTTAATAGTTTCGTTAACCGCTATTTCGGCACCCCGAAGCTTTTGGGTAATTATTTTGTTGTTAGCGCAAAGCTCCATCCCAAACCATCCCAATAGGAGAAGCAAAAAAAGAATCTTTATTTTCATAATGTGCAATTTTTATTTGGGTTATTAATTGGGTTGTATTGGAACTATTAGTGGTTCAGAAGAGGAGCAAATAAAACGCAAATAGTAGGTCTCCCCTTTGGTATTCCACACTTCTAGGGTGTAAAATATATCGTAATTGGTACACGCAGCAAGGTTAATAGCTAGCCAGTTTTCGCCTATATTAATAGGCACTAATGGGCAATTGGAATCAGAAGATTCGCCCATTTCGGTGGTAGATACTATCACATTCCTTCTTTCATCTAAAACTCTATACCTAAGTCCTTGGGCATCGCTTACATAATAGGGCTCATTATAGTGTATTAACAGAAATTTGTCGTAGGCGCGATGGTAGCTTCCATCTAATTTTTCTTGAAGATATACATGTCTGTTAACATATCTCATTAACACATCTGGGGAAATAGCTTCATCTCCTACGTCGAAAGAAGATGTTAACAACGGTTTCCCATTTTTCGCCTGCACCTGCCACACATAACTTCCATGTTTAAGGTAAGGGGCATTCCATGGATAATTGATGTAATAGTCTTCTATTTTATCTTGTTTATAAATAGGAGGATTCTTTACAATTGCCTCTTCGGGATTTTGTCCTTCATACAAAGGGACTAACAAAAAGTAAAGGGAACCCGATTTAAGAAATGACTTATCCCATACAAAGGTAAAAAAATCGTCGGTGGTAAATGGCAACGTACTCCCATCTACAGGATACATGGTAGCAACTTTTGATTCTCTACTTTTATTTTTTTGAGAATAACCTTCCAAACTACTACACCCTACCATCAACAAAAGGCTTATTATTAAAATATTATATTTTTTCATAATGGATATTTTTATGGGATTACTGATATAACACTGTACTTTTCTTCAAACTTTGTCGCGTGGTCTTAATGGTTTTTATCCCCTCTTCAGTCTCTTTTTTTATCTGTACTAAAATCCCCTCTTCATCATAATTGAAAAAAGTGGCAAAGTTATTATCGTCTAATTCGGCTATTAAACGGTAATTCTCGGGATTATACACAAAACTTTTAAAGGTAGCATGGGCTGGCATTATCCTAATGTCGTCTACATAAAAAGCACCGCCATCTCCGTGTAATGTCAACATCTCCTGCTCAGAGGTAGCTATAAATTGGGTTTCAATTCGTTGCCAACAATCTATTTTGGCCTCTTTGTTTATGGCAATATTATCATTAGCATAGTTAAAAGTATAATCGTTTCCTAAATTATCGAGGGTGGTACAATCATGTTTTCTTACCCAACAGGAGAAAAGGTAGGCTTTGCCAGGTTGCAGCTGTAGTTTCGATGCTTCGGCCGTTGAAATTTGGAGCGTGTCGGTCAACAACGATTTTTTACCAGTGTGAGCAACATCACTTTGAATAGTTCCCGAAGCACACAATAAGTGCCCTCTTTGGGTTGCAACAGCAATAGCTGGGTCATTTTCAAAGCCATCGAAAGCTATTTCGTTATATCGAGCATTGTTGGCAACTGCGGTAACTAACGAGTTTTTATAACCATACAATGCCGAAGAATAAGTACCTAGGGCATTTACATTTTCAATCTCAAAATTAAAGGGGGAATATTTAGTAACCTCCGCTGTCCAAGTCCAAGGGTCTTGAAGGTTCTCGGCATTCCCTTGTGCATGACTAAAAAACATAAACGCGTTAAAAGTGCCATCGTAGGCAGTATTGGTTGTAAAGGAATAGGGCTCCCCTGTTTGGTTACGTTCTGTAACGTAAAGATTGGAGCGTAGACTTCTATAAATATTGGGGATACCGAAATAATTTTCTTGATCTTCTGATAGTGAATCAATAATATTAACATCATTATAATTGCGTTGCCAGTTGTGCTGATATTCTATGGCAGAGGCTTGGAGTACGCCATCTAAACACGCTGCAAAATAACCTTTTGGATCATTCCATGTAAAGCTTCCCACTAAAACATTATCGCTCCGTTTTCTAATCTCAATCTCTCTTCCGTTTTTTATAAACTTGTAATCGAGAATAGAGGTGTATTGAGCAATATCAACTTCAAAGAGAAGGTGGCGGGGGCAGCTATCTAATAAGATGGGCAAAATCAACTCGCAAAACTTCTCCGTCTCGTCAGATAAAATAAAGTACAGCGCATTATTTTCATAAAACACCCGAGCATACTGTTCATTTCCGGCACAATCAAAATAAGGGAAACAGGTGGTGTCGCTTTCATTAAATTGTTCTAAAATAGGGAGACGTCGGTGGTGATGTTGCGTAGGGTCTACTAATGATGTAATAGAAGCTGCTATAGTATTTAATTGATTAGCTTTGCGCGAATGTACAATTTCCTTGCCCGTTAAAGAGAGAGATGGGGTGGCACTATAAGTCCAACAAGAGGCAGTATTGTTAGTGTTAGAAACAGCATGAATAGTGGCTTCGCTTGCAGTAGTATAAGGTATTCTATCATATTGTCCAAAAGCAGTTGTCTTATCGTGTAACAGCGTGTTTTTAAAGAATATAGCTCTGTAATTCTCGGCAGCACTCCCCATATTGGGATAAAACCAATAGGCAGGCAAAGAATAATGGTAAATAGGTTGTTCAAATTCATTAGTAACTGTAGTTAATAGTGGTTCTCCGGTATAGGGGTCGTATTGAAGGTGGGTAGAGGTAATTACCGACCCTTTATTGTAAGCTTTGGTTTCTTTTAAAATACCCGTGTTATATATTACTTTAGTAGTAGCCACCGACCGCACCGACTCCTCAAAACAATCGAATGAGGGCATGGCCGACACCCCTGTTAATGGGGGCCAGTAAGTTCCTAACATGAATTGTACAGAGGCTCCCCCTCCAATACTTTGAGAGGTGTTTTCGCGTTGGTCAATCACAAAATCGTAGGTCTGACCCAATATTTTTTCTTGCACGATGCCATCTCCTTCTAGCACCTCCACTTTATTATCGATTGTACGGATGCCGTTTTCCCATTTTTCGTGGTAACTATATTCTATTTTAGATGTATAACCAGAGGTTTCTACCGCTGGAATAAGATTAGCTTCCTCTCGAAGTGGAATAAAAGGAGAGGTAGAAAGTGCTTTTTGCTTGCCATGCATATCGTTCAATGCTATCATATAACCTTGTGAATAGGCAGATGTGCTAGCTAGTTTAAACCCAGCTGTAATTAACCGAAACACGTTGGGAACAGGATTAACCATGGCTTCTAAAGGGGTTTGAGAAACAATAATAGGAAAATCTTTGGCAGTATAAAACTCGTGCCGCTGAATTCCCGCCGTCGATAAATTGACATGCTCGGGAGTATATGTCCTTACAATTACCTGACTGTAACCCACATTAGCACTAGGGAAATAGCTCTCGCCGTATGGCACTTCGCTATACATCTCATCTTCAACAAAAAACAAACCTTTTACATTGTCGTAAACAGG
>CAYJOY010000098.1:0-7307 GCA_964371885.1 uncultured Lentimicrobiaceae bacterium
TTGGGCAATCCTCTCTAACTCTTTTTCTCTACCTACTATAGGGTCGAGTTTCCCCTCGGCTGCTAACTTTGTTAAATCGCGACCAAAGTTATTCAACATGGGGGTTTGTGTATTTTTCTCATCGGCGTTCGAGGCCATTCTTCGAGAATTATCTTTAAGGTCTTCTATCTCTTCATCATCACCATCTGCTAAATGGCCGCCTGAGCGAAATTCGTAAGGTTTATCTTTGTATCTCACATAGGCAAAAACCGCATCAAAGCTCAATCCTGCCTCTAAGAATACGAGTTGTGCGGGGCTTGCCGAAGCGTCTCTACCCTCTTTAAGGAGGGCTAATAAAAAGTGTGCGGGTGTAATATTTTCGCTTCGGCACTCTTTCGACATGAGGTACGACAAGCGAATAATGGCCATGGTTTGCGCATTAAAATCGAGTTTTGCCTCTTCTACGGTAGTGGCTGGGGCAAGCATTGCAATCATATCCTGCAATCTCTTGGCTACTTTTTGGGTAGGGACGGAGAAGTGTGAAAACACTTCGAAGGCATCTGTTTCGGCAGGAATTAGCAATACGGCCAATGCTATATGCTCTAAGTTTAATTGTGAATAGCTATGTTTTATGGCAATTTGTTTAGCATGTTCTATAACATCTTGCATCTGATGAGAGAAGGTGAATTTCATATTTTTAGGTAGCTTTTGGCTATTAGCTTTTGGCTGTTAGCAATTTAAGAATATTATTTTTGTTCAATTAGCGCATAGCAATACTATTACTATGCGCTAATTACTATGCAAAAACTGTGCCAAATACTAATTTTCTTTCAAAACTGTTTCGGCAGCAAATACGATGTCGCAGAAATCTTTCGCTTTTAACGATGCTCCACCTATTAATCCTCCATCTACATTTGGTTGGGAGAAAAGTTCTAAAGCATTAGCTGCGTTGCAACTACCGCCATAAATAATGTAGCTATTATAGGCCACTTCTGCTCCATATTTTTTCTCGATGAGATTTCTTATAAAAGCGTGCATCTCTTCTGCTTGTTGAGGGGTAGCTGTGAGCCCTGTACCAATAGCCCAAACTGGTTCGTAAGCTATTATTACGGTTTGAAAATCGTTTTTTTCGAGAGAGAATAGCGCCTCTTTTATTTGTGTTTCCACCACTTCGAAATGTTGGTTATTCTCTCTATCTTCTAGCTGTTCGCCGCAACAAACTATAGGAACAATGCCGTTTTCTAAAAGCAGTTGCACTTTTTGAAGTATCATGGCATTGTCTTCGTTAAAATATTTTCTCCTTTCGGAATGGCCTACGATGCAAAACGACACATCAAGATCGGCCAACATGGTTGCTGATATTTCGCCAGTGAAGCACCGTTATTGCAAGGGGCGCAATTTTGCGCGCCTGCTGAAAAGTTACCTCCGTCTGCATCTACATAATCTGATAATAACTCGAGGTAAACAAATGGCGGTGCTAAAACTACTTCGGTACTAAGCTCCACTTCGTTCAAGTTTTCAAAGATTCCGTCCATCAACTCCTCTGCTTCCTCAAATGTGGTGTTCATCTTCCAGTTTCCTACTACTATTTTCGGTTTTATACTATTCATTTCTAAAGATTTAATAATTAAAAAATTGAGGGCAAAGTTACTTATTTTTTTTGTTCACTCGTTTATAAAAAGCTATTTTTAGCTGTTCATCACCAATTTTCTTGAAACTTTCATTAAGTTAGTGGTGTAAGATGCAATATGGTGAGTATCTTGCATAATATTAAGATAGAATAGTGCTTGTTTAGTGCTTCCACCCTCCTCTTGCATTTTTAAACGTTTTAATTGATGACGTTTCATTTCGTGGAACTCTTTAGCGATAATATTTTTATTATTTACATATAGTTCACGTCTCGATTCGTAGCTTCCCGACTCCATAATTTGAATACAATCGCTAATAAATTTTAGCAGTGTATCTTTCGTTCTGAGCAGTTCTTGCTTTTGGGTATCATCGAGCGGGGTAAAATTGTTTCCAATATGTTCTTCGCACGCATTGGCAATTCTGGAAACGTCGTAAATAAGTTCCCCTATAAAATCGTTCATTTGGTAGAAGTATAAACCTCTTTCGAACGCATCTACTTGCGATAATTTTCTAATAGCCAGCGTTCCCATTCTTTTTATCTTCTTCACATCATCCTTATGACTATCTATTTTTCCCGATAAGTTTCGTATGGCTTTCAAGTCTTCTTTACACAGTGCTTCTACAATTTGTGTGTATCGTTTCGAAACATACTCTAATGTTTTAATGGCATTTTTCTGACCATAACTTCTTAGTAATTCTAACGATTCATCGGTATCATTCGACGAGAGGAGCTCTTCTAAATGGTAATCTGGACCATCTGCTTCTTCTTTACTTTTTCTTCTGAAGTTGGTATGACTACGCACAAGGAGGAACACTGCTAAGGCTATTAAAATAGCTATAGACACCCCTTCGCCTGCGTATATAATAGAGGCTACAAACGCGGTAATAATAAATGCTGCAATGGCCGTTATGAACCAGCCGCCAATTACATTTATAACCCCACTTACGCGATATACTGCGCTCTCTCTTCCCCATGCACGGTCGGCTAGCGAGGTACCCATACCCACCATAAAGGTAACGTATGTGGTTGAGAGTGGCAATTTAAACGAGGTGGCCAGTGCTATTAACAAGCTGGCTACTATTAAATTTATAGAGGCGCGCACCAAATCGAAGGCGGCATCTTTTTCTAATACTACCCCTTCGTTATTAAAACGTTTATCTACCCAATTGGCCATCGCTGTAGGGGTATTAGCTACAATAAATGTAGACATTCTTCTAGTGCCACGCACCACATTTCTTGCTAATTTTGATGAGCTAAACATCTCTTCACCTTCCCCTTGACGAGAAAGGTTAACAGAGGTTTTCACCACATTTTTCGCTTTTTTCGAGGTAATTAATGCTACTACCATAATAGCACCCGCTCCCATTAAAAATAGCCATGGTGTATTAGCATCTTCTAATAATGCCGACATTTTAAGGGTAGGATCGCCACCCGAAGCTGCAAACTCTTGAAAAGCGGCTAAACCTGCTAACGGAACACCAATAAAGTTCACTAAGTCGTTGCCAGCAAAGGCCAGAGCTAATGCAAATGTTCCTGTTAAAACTATCACTTTCAAAACATTAACCCTTAATAAATGGAGGATTTGCATAATAATAGTACATGAAACGAAACAAACGAGAAGAATGGTACCCGACGAATGTTTTACGTAATCTTTCACCTCTGGGGTCATAAAAGAGCTGTTTTTTAACCCTTTTAATAACATAAAGTATAAAATGGAGGTAATAGCAATACCACCAAAAATAGCTACGAAGTATTTTAAATTTTTCTTATACTTAAACGTTGTTATTAAACGGGTTAGGTATTGAACAATGTAACCTATTAAGAAGGCGATGGCAATGGAGAGGAAAATCCCCAGTATTACCTGCAAGGCTTTGTCGGTATTTAATAATTGGTCGTATGGAATACCCTCTTTCAATATATTTACTTTAATAAATGCTATTGCAAACGTAGCTCCTAGTAGTTCAAACACCAAAGAGACTGTGGTAGAGGTAGGTAGCCCGAGGGTATTGAATAAATCGAGCAATATTACGTCGGTGAGCATAGTTGCCAAGAGGATAAATAATATCTCTTTAAAGTAGAAGTTTTGAGGTTGATAGATGCCATGGCGCGCTATGTCCATCATACCATCGCTAAACGCGGCACCAAAGAAAACACCAACAGCAGCCACCATAAAGATAACTTTTGCTTTGGCTGCTTTGCTACCAATGGCCGAGTTTAGGAAGTTAACGGCGTCGTTACTCACCCCAACTATTAAATCGAAAATGGCTAACACAAAAAGGAAGCCCACTAAAATCATGTAAAAATGTTCAATGCCCATACTATATTTTTTATTAATTTTTCAACCAGCAATATTAAACCAATTATGTTACGTTTTTGTAACATAATTGTAAATTTTTTGCTTCATTTCTAGGCGAGCATTTTATGCAATCTATTAAAAGCCTCTTTTATAGTGTTATGAGAGGCGGCTATATTCATTCTTACAAAACCATTTCCTTGTTCACCAAACATAGAGCCCCCCTCTAAAATTAAGCGAGCATTGTTGGCACATTTCTGTATTAACAACTGTTCATCAATATTATAGGCTCTAAAATCTAACCACGCAAGGTAGGTACCAGCAGGCAAATTAAACTTAATGAGGGGAAGATGTTTTGCTATAAAATCTTTTATAAATGCAAAATTGAGGTCTATAACACTATTCATTTCATCTACCCACGCGGCACATTCGCCATAAGCAGCCACCGCTGCCACCTCGGCAAAAGGAGAAATAAATAAATTACCGGTAAAATTGGCAAGCTGTTTTCTTACTTCACCACTGGGGATTATTAAATTGGTAATATGCAAACCCGCTAAATTAAAAGTTTTGTTAACAGCCGTTGCCACAATTATATTATTGTAATGGTTCAGATTGAGTGCCGAGGTAAATGTAGCCCCTTTTCTTATAATATCTCCATGCACCTCGTCTGAAAGAAACAATACTTCGTGCTTATGGCATATATCCATCAACCGTTGGGTATCTGCCGCACTCCAGATTTGGCCAACGGGGTTATGGGGATTGCAAAAAATAAAGAGTTTATTATTCGGATCGGCGCATTTCTTTTCAAAATCAACAAAATTGATGGCATATACATTATGTTCATCCATTATTAGAGGATTTTCCACCAATTTTCTTTTACACTCTTCTATTGTCATTTTAAAGGGGTAATAAACGGGGGGCTGAATAATTACCCCTTCGTTTTCGTGTGTAAATGCTCTCACTATATTTCTAATAGCGGGAACGGTTCCTGGGCTGTATACCACCTCCTCTTCCGAAAAATTCATGTTATGGCGACTTTTAAACCAATGTATCAGATTTTTAAAATAGTGGTTGCTAAATCCTGAGTAGCCAAAGGTAGCTTGCTCGGCGCGCTGTTTTAGTGCTGCCACAATTTCGGGAGCACACACAAAGTCCATATCTGCCACCCACATAGGGATAGTATCTGAATAATAGTTCAAGCCGAACTCGTTCTGTATTAAATCATGATTTGTTCTAACAGCGGTGCTATTAGAGGGTTGTGTACTGAAATTGTAAGTCATTTGTGGGTTATTTCTTATTAAAATTGGATGGCGAAGATAAGAAAAATACGATTACAGTGTTTTCACAAAAACGCTAATGCCACTTAAAATCATTTGTGTTCCAATAGCAGCCACTATTAATCCGAAGATGCGCGACAATGGATTTAAGAGGTTATATTTATTGAGGAGTTCGCCTAAGAAGTTACTATTTCTCATTACCACCCAATTGAACGCCACGCCGATAGATACGGCAGCTAGCGATATCCAGACCCCATACAACGAGGGCATGGTAACCGCTGCGGTAATGGTGGCTGGGCCTGCATACGCCCCATTTTGGAGGGCGGAAAGGCCATTTATAGATAGTACGATTCCGCAAATAATTTGAAAGGCATAAATTTCGATATTAAAAACGTAGCCTAATATTTGGTTTCCGAGGGCTAAGAATAGAATTAAGACTATAAATGCGGTTATGGACGAGCGGTTAATAATTTTCCGTAGCGACTGTTTATCGTAGTGTTCTTGGAGAGAGAAGATTACAAATATTTTCTGGATCGGGTTTAATAGCGATACAAAAGTAAGAAGGGTGAGAAAAAAAAGTTTTAACATGTGATGATGATATGATTTTATTGATATTATTTACAAAAAGAGAATAACAAGCATGGTAAACGTAGAAATAATGGTCCACAGAGCTACGCCAAGAATGATGGGTTTATATCCTGCACTTCTTATTGCCTCTAATGAAAGTTTGGTTCCAATTAAGAATAACGTTACATTTAATAATTTATGCGAAACCTCACTTACCATCTGCAAACATTTTTCGTTAAGTGGGAAATAACTATTAACTACCATGGCTATAACAAAAAGCAATATAAACCAAGGGATGGCTATTTTCTTTTTTCCCTCATTATTTCTAAAGAGGATAATTGAGACTATAGAGAGAGGGATAATCCAAAGGGCTCTACACAATTTTACGGTTGTGGCTATTTGCAGGGCTTCGTTTCCGTACATTTTTGCGGCACCCACTACTGCACTGGTATCGTGTATAGCAATAGCTGCCCAGGTGCCAAACTCTGACTGCGACAAATTGAAAAGGTGTCCAATATAGGGAAAAATGAGCATTGCTATGGCATTTAAAGTAAAAATAACGGCCAACGACATTGAGGTTTGGTTGCAATCAGCTTTAATTGCTGGAGCTATTGCTGCAATGGCACTTCCTCCACAAATTGCTGTTCCTGAAGATACTAAATAACCCAATTTGGCATCAATTTTAAACCAACGCGACAAGAAAACCCCTACAATCATCACTAAAAAAACCGATATTAGTGTAAAAATGAAACCTTGTTGCGATGCTGAGATGGCGGTATTGAGATTAATACCAAAACCTAATCCTACCACTGCTATTTTTAACAGCAACGACGATAAAAACGATGTTTGTTTACTGAAAATAGTTCCTAATAATAGGGCAAATACAATACCTATGAACAATGCAATGGCTGGAGATGCGAACAATGCCAAGGTGGCTAATACAAAAAAAAGGATACGCTTCATTATTTTTTTCTTTATGTTTGAGGCGGCAAAAGTAATGCAATCGTATTAGCGGAACCAATAGTATTTTTCTATATATTATAACATTTTGTTATGACTTGACAATGCAAAATTCATGAAATGGGTAGCTAATTTATCGTAGCTACCTTTATTAGTTATAAAAGCGAAATTCCGTTTTATGGTTTTATCTGTTATTTCCACTAAAGCTAGCTCGCCCCTTAACAACTCGTTGGCTATGGCCGATATTGAAATAATGGCATAACAATTACCAGCCAATAGAAAACGTTTAATAGCTTCTGTACTACCTAATCTTGCTATTATATTTAATTTTGAGAGGGCTATTCCATTTTCATGTAGAAATTTTTGTATTACCGCAAGGGTTCCCGATCCATCCTCTCGCATTACGAATGGTAAACTTTGCAAACGGGAGGGTGTAATTTCTTCCTGTTTCGCATTCTGCGCCGCTGTTACTAGAACCAATTCATCCTCTTTAAAGGGTGTATGCTTAAACTCGCTTTTGTGCGATACCCCTTCCACAATCCCTATATCTATTTTATGATTGAGCACTAGCGACTCGATATACTCAGAGTTCCCTGTTTTT
>CAYJOY010000098.1:7364-7636 GCA_964371885.1 uncultured Lentimicrobiaceae bacterium
CTTGCTATGATTTTCTCTGGCGTGGGTATAAAACACCCTCCCTTCGTTAGTTAAATAAACGCGATTTCTTTTTCTTTCAAAAAGCTGTACTTTGTAATAGGATTCTAACTCGTTGATATGTTTCGATACAGCGGGTTGCGAGATGTTTAGTTCGTTTGCAGTTTTAGTAAAGCTTAGGTTATCTGCTACTGTAAGAAAGACCAATAATCTAAAATCGTTCATATTTAAGTGATAGGGTTATTGAATTTATATATTTGTATATGTAGTTATAG
>CAYJOY010000099.1:0-878 GCA_964371885.1 uncultured Lentimicrobiaceae bacterium
CAACGCCTCTTGAGCTGCGGTATATTTCCCCTTAGCTTCGAGATGCGCTTGTTGCACAAAGTCTAAATCCTTCATCATTTTTTGGGCAGAATATAGTGCCACGTGTTTTTTCAGACTATCAGCTATCTCTTTTGCCACCAAAAAAGCCATTGTGGGGTCTTGCATTTTTACGGTAACCGTAACCATAGCCGTTTGCTTATTGAAAGCAACTGTTATTCTACTTTTTAAGGTGTTAAAAGCGGCACTCTGCTTGGGGGTGAGTGCTTCTATATTTATGGGTTGCGCTACCTCTGTTTTTTTATTGCCAAACATTGCCAACCTTGCTGCCCCTATCCATTTTGCTGGCACCGATTTAAGGTGTTTCCACCACGGATTTTTCTGATTTTCGCTGAGATACTGATATAACGCAACACTATCTCCGCTGTGAGTTACCATGGGGAGTGGCATCAACTCCGACAAAAAAGGGAGGCTATAAATTATGTTAGCGTATAAATTTGCGGGAACACCCCCATTGGCCTTGGCTGCATTAGGAAGAGCCGTTTGGGGTAGCGTTGCATACTCGGGCAACAAAGTAACCTGCGATGTGTACTCTTTAGGAATACTTATACCAACCACATAACCCATTATTGCTCCTACAAACATCCAAATGAAAAGAAACAACCGTTTTTTCCACAACTCTTTTAGCAGCCAACTACTGTTTTTCATTATTTGAAGAAAATCAACTTCCTTTACTTTAAAATTCTGAATCTCTTTTTTATCCACTTTTTCAAATTTAATGCAACTAAACAGCTGTAAACAAAGCGAATGGAACGCTATGCACAGAACACTGTTTTCAAACCTGCAAAGATACAACTTTTTACAAGGTATCAACCTTAAAA
>CAYJOY010000099.1:888-7601 GCA_964371885.1 uncultured Lentimicrobiaceae bacterium
CTAGCTGTTATTCCACAAAAAACATTATCTTTGCAAGTTCTACAGAGGTATACAATTTATATTTAATAACTAACAATATTTATCATGAAAAAAACACTATTTACGTTATTGGCATTTTGTGCCCCTATGTTAGCGTTTGCTGGCGAGGCTGACCTTGAACTTCCTAATTTAAAAGGAATTGAATTCTTTAACGGTGCATTAACAGGATGGGACTTGCTGCTTTGGGGCTCTATCATTGTTATCTTAGGATTATTGTTTGGGCTCTTTCAAGCCTTCGACATTAAGAAGTACCCTGTACACAAATCAATGGCAAATATTTCTGCCACTATTTACGAAACCTGCAAAACCTACCTCTTACAACAAGGTAAATTTTTATTAATTTTATTCGGTATTATTGGGGTGGCTATTGTTTTTTACTTCGGATTTTTGAGTGGAAAAGGGGTTGGCGATGTGGCCACGATTCTCCTTTGGACCGTTTTGGGAATTTTAGGTTCGTATGCAGTAGCATGGTTTGGCATCCGTATTAACACCTACGCTAACAGTAGAACTTCGTTTGCTTCTCTAAAAGGGAAACCATGGAATGTAGTTTCTATCCCGTTACAATCGGGAATGAGCGTTGGTTTGCTACTTATTACCATCGAGCTTATTCTCATGTTGTTAATTTTACTTTTTGTAGATGCTAAAAGTGCTGGAGCATGTTTAATAGGCTTTGCTATTGGCGAGTCACTAGGAGCCAGCGCGTTACGTATTGCTGGGGGTATCTTTACTAAAATTGCAGACATCGGTTCTGATCTTATGAAAGTGATTTTTAAAATTGGAGACGACGACCCAAGAAACCCTGGTGTAATTGCCGATTGTACTGGCGATAATGCTGGCGACAGCGTTGGACCCACTGCCGACGGCTTTGAAACTTACGGCGTTACGGGCGTTGCGCTCATCTCTTTTATTGTACTCTGCATGCCTTCACTTGTCGAAATTCAAAGTTTACTCATTGTTTGGATCTTCGCAATGCGTATATTAATGGTGTTTACCTCTGTATTCTCATACAAAATTAACCAATGGATTACTGGTGCTATTTATAAAAACTCTACCAATTTCAACTTCGAAAACCCTCTAACATCGTTAGTATGGATTACCTCAATCGTTTCTATTATTGTTACTTATGCTATTAGCTACCTTTTATTATGCGACAACAGCCAAGTAGCCAATTACGACCCAACACTTTGGTGGAAACTATCTACCATTATAAGTTTAGGAACATTAGCTGCGGCTATTATTCCTGAGTTTACGAAAGCTTTCACCAGTTCACACTCACGCCACGTGCAAGAGGTAGTTACCGCTTCTCGCGAAGGAGGTGCTTCTCTTAACATACTTTCGGGCATGGTTGCGGGTAACTTCAGTGCTTTCTGGAAAGGGTTAGTAATGGCTGGATTAATGCTCGGCGCATTTATCGTTTCTATGCAAGGGATGGATATATTTGGAGAGTACGCCTCTATCTTTGCCTTCGGATTGGTAGCCTTCGGATTTTTAGGAATGGGACCTGTTACCATTGCTGTAGACAGTTACGGACCTGTTACCGACAATGCACAATCGGTATTTGAACTTTCGCAAATAGAAAAAATTGATGGTATTAAAGAAGAGATCAATAAAGAATATGGGTTTACTCCCGATTTTGAGCAAGGAAAATATTACTTAGAGGCCAACGATGGCGCGGGCAACACCTTTAAAGCAACAGCAAAACCTGTGTTAATAGGCACAGCTGTAGTAGGTGCCACTACTATGATTTTCGCTATTATCCTATTATTGAAAAAATTAGGAATGTTACAATTGAGCCTTACCGACGCCCCTGTAATCTTAGGATTTATTACTGGTGGTGCTGTTATTTATTGGTTTAGTGGTGCATCAATGCAAGCGGTTACCACTGGTGCTTACCGCGCGGTTGAGTTTATTAAAAAGAATTTAAACCTTAACAAACAAGAGGCCGATATTGAAGATTCGAAAACGGTAGTAAGAATTTGTACGCAATATGCACAACAAGGGATGTGGAATATCTTTATTGTTATCTTCTCGTTAACGTTAGCATTTGCCTTCTTCGATCCTAACTTCTTTGTATCGTACCTTATCTCTATAGCGGTATTTGGCTTATTCCAAGCCATGTATATGGCCAATGCTGGTGGGGCATGGGACAATGCTAAAAAAGTAGTAGAGGTAGACCTTAAAGAGAAAAACACCGAGTTGCACGCGGCTGCTGTAGTAGGCGACACCGTAGGCGACCCATACAAAGATACCACATCGGTAGCTATGAACCCTATTATTAAGTTCTCGACACTATTCGGATTATTAGCGGTAGAAATTGCCATTCACATAAAACTCAAAGCACAAGGTTTAATGGACGATGCCAACAACTACATTGGCGACCAGCCAGAGTTAGTAGCTGCTATGCCAAAGTCGTTCGACTACACCCCCATTATTGGTGGAATATTCTTAATAATAGGTTTATTCTTCGTATACCGCTCCTTCTACGGAATGCGTATTCAAAAATAACGATACATATTGCAAAAAGCCCGAACTTGTTTCGGGCTTTTTTTTTTGATTTTGCACATAACAATTCTATTTCAAAAAAATATAATAATTTCGCCGCCGCGTGAAAAAGATATTATTACTCCTATTTTGTTCCCTTTTTGCAGCAGCACTTTTGGCTGCTCCTAGCGATTCGTTGCGCCTTTCTTCGTATGTATCCACAGGAGGAAGCGGAGGGAAAGTACTACCCACCAACGACTTTACGAGAGGAGAGTACGCGGGAGGCTACCTCACCTTTGGGGCAAAGTTTGCCATTACAAACTTCGGGAAACCCTGGCAACGCAAGGCGTATCGCAACTTATACTATGGCGTTGGGTTCTCACAAAGTTACTTTTTCCGCCGCGAAACGTTAGGTTCTCCCTTTTCATTCTATTTATTTCAAGGGGGAACGTTGTGGGATATACATCCTAAAATATCGCTCCATTATGAGTTAAACGCTGGGGTGTCGTTTGAATGGGTTCCCTACGACCCTATAACGAACGCTGAGAACATTGCTATTGGCTCTAAAACCAATGCGTTAGTGGCTGCTATACTATATTTCAACTGGAAATTCGCTCCCCGTTTCGATCTGCGCGCGGGAGCAACCATGCAGCACTTTTCTAATGGCGCCAGCCAAGCACCTAATGCTGGACTTAACATGGTAGGCGGCTTCCTCGAACTGGCCTACCATCTACATAGAGCAACACCTGTTACCCAACCTCTCGAAGAGTTGGCTCCTCCTAAGATATTGCCGCACTTCGAACACGATGTGCAGTTGGTCGTCTCGGGGAGAAATGTGAAAATTGACACGAGCCAAAGAAACATTCCCGACGTTTACATTAAGAAAAACTTCTTAGTGATGGGGCTGAATTACTACCTCATGCGTAAATCACACTATAAGTTCCGATATGGAGTTGGGGTAGAATATGTATACGACGACAGCAAAGGGACCAGCGTGCACAACATATTCGACTCGTTCGATGACACCAATACCCTTATTTACAAACGCTCCCCATTTATTAAAAGGTCAACCTTCGGAATAGCGGTGCGCGGCGAAGTGGTCCTCCCCTACTACTCCTTCTTTGCCGACATGTCGCTGCACTACACCCCACTCGAGGAAAAGGTACTCTTTTATCAAACAATTGGGTTAAAAATAAATATAGTTTCTGGCTTATACGCTACCATTGGCATTAAAGCGATGCAATTTAGCAAAGCGCAATACATTCACTGGAGTTTGGGGTATACATTTAACCGTAAAGAGTAGCGAAACCTCTCAATTTGGAGCATCTATAAATATAATAACATGAATTTAATTAAAACATTCAAAATTTGCACATTTGAAAGATATGCAGATTTTAAGGGAAAATCCACTCGCAGCGAGTTTTGGTCATATTGGTTTATATACAAATTATTAGTTCTCGGATTACCTTTGGCCTCATTCACCACGAGCATTATACATGAACACTCAGAAAATGAGAATCTTAACATTGTTTTAACTATCTTATTCATTACGTGGGCTCTATGTTTCACGACATTATCATGCCCATATATTGCTGTGTTAGTAAGGAGATTACACGATGCAGGTTACAGTAGATGGAATGTTTTATGGATACTTGTCCCAAAGGCAGGTTGGGCGATTCTATTTTTTCTAATGATTCAAAAAAGTAAAGTCAATGATAAAATGAGTAAAGCCGAAAATCCGCTGGATTAACACAGGCACACAATTACTGCTCAGGGTTAGTAAACAAAATTCTGCCTCAATTATTTCCTGAATTGTAAAATCCTCTAACCGTTCGTTGTAAAGATCGTAAAACTCATCATCAAGAAAAATCGAGGTATGATATAAACCATTTGTTTTCACAGTGTCCTAAATCGAAATAGGTTCTTCGTTCTAAATTAAGAATACGAAAGGGTATCGTCTGAACTTTATTAGCTTTTTTCTCTTTGTCAGAACCTAAGGATATGTTACATTTCACTTACAGATATGGCTAATGCCAAGGAGAGCGAGAGTAGAGCAGCAGGTGTTATAAAAAATTGGTTAAGAAATAGATATGCATTAGAATTTCTATGTGTATGGGGGTCTATCCACAATCCAGATTTTAAAGTGGTCGAATTTGACCACTTTAAAACTCAAGCAGGTCTGCCAAACTTCGTGCTAAGTGTTTCTGAATGGATAGATAAAACCAATGCGGTAGGAATTATAGTAAAGAAAGGAAAATACGGTGGGACATATACTGCTGTAATGATTGATAAAGGTGGCGGCATCTATTTTAAAAACCAACATTCCGCTCTATACACTTGCTACCTCATCAATTTGTCAATATGCTCAGCTATTAACCCCTTGTAATCTTGCTTCATATCTTCGGGAAGGAAAGAGTGCTCTATCATTTGTTTCCATTGGGGGAGTGCTTTCTCAAATTTGCGGAAGATTGCACCTATCATTTTGGCATCTAATTCGCTGCTTTGCATGGCAATGGTAAAGTCATTGCCTCCTATTTTTCTTTTTTTGCCGTTTAACGTTAATGCTAACTCCTCGGTATCTTCTGGCATTACTAATGCGGTAGATAGCAAATCGTATGCTGGAGTGAGGTTGTATCTTCCTTTTTCTGTGGAGTAAAGCGAGAAATTTTTGAGGTGCATATCGGCATTACCTGTAATCCAGGAGAAAAGCACCTGCTCCCAAAAGTTCACCTTGTCGAGTAATGGTGTGGTAGAATATTTATCGATAACCTTGGCAATTTGCTCGTACGAGCCCTTATATTTATTCTCCGTGAGCCGCTCTGTGAGTTGGCACATATCTTCCATGGCATATTTTTCTCCCTTATCCCCCCTGTCAATACGTTTGGTAATGTAGCACAATTCTCCATCGCTAAATCGTATGAGTGTATGAGGGACGGTGGCTATTTTGGCTATTTGCGCCAAATGCATGGTCAAATCTTCTAGCTCTGGCAACGAGCGAAATTTTTCGCTTTGTGGTTTGAGAATATAGCGCCCCCATAGCCCTACTATGGTAAATCTTTGTGGTTCGCCTTTTGCCGTTTGCGCAATATCAAGCAACAGTTTGGGTTGTACTCCTGTTACTGCACTTTGTGCACGAATGACCTGCTCTGCCAACGCTGCTATTGTATCTTTTGGATAATCGAGCAGAGGTGCTGTAGTGGTGCCAAACATTTTCTTAGCACAACGAGCATGAAAATCAATCTCGTTGTTGGTCAATTCTTTGTAGCAATACAAACATCTTTCCATAACTTATTCCTCATTAATAGGTACTACACTCACCGCCCCAATACAATCTTTGCAGCAGCTCAGCAGCAACGCCATTCTATCTCTGCGGTCTATCTTCCAACTGCGCTCAGCAATATCTAACAGCCACCCTTCGGGAATCAACCCATCGAAGAAGGGAAACAATATCATGCTTCGGTAAGGGGTGCTGATTAGGGGGAGGGTTCGCGAAATGGGTTCAGCCTCGGGGTGGCTTAGGTAGTTGGGATGATACGTGAAGGTGTACCCATGCTCATCCTCTACCAGAATCCCTGCAAATTGGTCTTTATTAAATATTTGCGCCTTTTTCATAACTCATCCGATTTTTTAATGGGCACTACGCCCACTTCGCCACCAAACAACTTTAGCACTTGATTTACTTTGTCGAGGCGCACGGTCTGTTTCCCTTGTTCTAAATCGCGAACAAAGCGCAACCCAACCCCCGATTTCTCCGACAGATCTACTTGCGTGAGTTGGTACCGCTTGCGCATCTGCTTTACATACACTGATAGATTCATACTTATTACTATTATACCTTTTCGGGTGCAAAGATAATAATTTTATTTTAATTTATACCTTTTCGGGTGTAAGAAACGTAAAAAAGTTATTCGACTATTAATGAACTTATCTGCCTCTCAAACATGGAAAATATCAACGCTGTATTGATTAACGAAGGAGTATCACAAGGTGATAGACTTGTAAAACTAAACACCATAGCAATTCAACAGATGCGAGTACTAACACAAGTTGAGGTTACTAAAAAATTAGGGAAATAGTTCACTGGGCAAATTATTAAAAAGTCAATACACTCAACTCATGACTTAGTTTGGCAATCCCGTTTTGAATTTTTTCTAGCTGTGCCTTGCGGGGTTTGTGCACGCCTGCCGCGTAAT
>CAYJOY010000100.1:0-2888 GCA_964371885.1 uncultured Lentimicrobiaceae bacterium
CTCTTCGTATATTACCCCAAAAGAGGTGCAAAAAGCGAACGAACCGCTGCAAGGCTCTTTCGATGGTATTGGCGTTACTTTTCAAATTATAAAAGATACCATCAATATTATGGAAGTAATTATTGATGGTCCATCGGAGAAGGTAGGTTTGCGCGCTGGCGACAAAATAGTAAAGGTAGATACCGTGGTGGCCTGTGGTAAACATGTAACCAACCGTTGGGTAGCCGACCACCTCCGTGGCGAAAAAGGGTCGAAAGTGAAAATATTTGTGAAAAGAAGAGGTAGTAGCGACCCTATTGAGTTTGTAATTACTCGTGGAAAAATACCCATGAAGAGTATCAATGTCTTTTTTATGGTGGATGAAACCACTGGTTATATTAAACTGGAACGTTTTGCCAAAGATTCTCCACAAGAATTTAGAGATGCCCTTACCCGCTTGCAAGCACGTGGTATGAAAGATCTTATCTTCGACTTGCGTGGTAATGGCGGCGGCTATCTTATTTCTGCTTTCGAAATTGTAGATGAGTTCTTACCTGGTAATAAAATGATTGTATATACCGATAATGTAAGAAAAAATGGCGAAGAATATAAATCGACCGACAATGGTAACTTTAAAACAGGCAAGTTAATTGTAATGGTTGATGAGAGCTCGGCTTCGGCCAGCGAAATTGTATCGGGAGCCGTACAAGATTGGGATAGAGGATTAGTAATTGGAAGGAGAACATTCGGAAAAGGGCTCGTACAAAAACCTATGAGAATGGTTGATAAAGCCGAAATGCGCCTCACCATCTCTCGTTACTACACTCCAACAGGAAGATGCATCCAAAAACCATACGAAGATGGATCTGATTCGTATCATAAAGAGTTGAACTACAGAAGTCAACACGGAGAGTTCTTCTCTTCCGATTCTATTAAATTCCCCGATTCGCTAAAGTATAAAACCCCAAGAGGTAGAATAGTGTATGGTGGCGGTGGTATTATGCCCGATATCTTTATCCCTCTCGATACCACTCGATACTCCTCTTTATATACCGAAATGGTGCGAAAAGGGATCATAAGCGCCTATACCCTCGACTTTATGTCGACCAATAGAGATGCCCTAAAATCGAGGTTTTTCTCTATTGAAAGCTTTATTAAAGACTTTGAAGTGAACGACAAGGTTTATAACGACCTAATAGCTTTCGCCCGTAAAGAGGGAGTGAAAGATTCGGTAGAACTGCAATTCTCAAAAAGGATGCAACAAGTAGTAAAAGAGCAAGCTAAAACCCTCGATTCGTTATATGCTAATGCTGCCGACATGCAATCGTTAGAAGCATTCGAAAAAGTGATAGCAGAAGAGATGAAAAAGTCGTACGACGAATCGATGAAGTTGAGAAACCTAGAGCATGTAAAAGAATATATAATAGAAGGGTTAATGTTTGAGTTTGCACGTAACCTATTCAGCTATGGCGAGGCATACCAAGTATTTCTAACAAGCGATAAAACTTTCCAACAAGCGATTGTTATTATGCATGACCCCAAAATCTTTAAAAACTTTAAAGCAGATAGATAGTGCAAATAGTAAATACAGTAGAACTGTTAAAAGCAGAACTTTCACAGTATAAAGCTCAGGGAAAAACCATAGGGTTTGTCCCAACAATGGGCGCCATTCATCAAGGGCATTTATCGTTAGTGCAAATGGCAAAAAATGAGGGGCACGTTGTGGTGGCCTCTATCTTCGTAAACCCAATACAGTTTAATAACCCCGAAGATTTTGAAAAATACCCTAGAACCGTTGCAGCCGACGCCGCGTTAATGGAACCATACGTAGATCTACTATTCGTTCCTAGCGAAAAAGAGATGTACCCTACAGAAGCTTCAGAAGTATTTCATTTTCAGCAGCTAGAGCAACCAATGGAAGGGGCAAAACGACCTGGTCATTTTCAAGGTGTCCTAAAAGTAGTAAAACGACTGTTCGACTATACCACCCCGCATGTTGCTTACTTTGGAGAAAAAGATTTTCAACAACTAGCATTGGTTACCGCTTTTGCAAAACAGTATTTTCCTACAATGCAAATAAAAGGGGCGCCCATTATAAGAGAACAAAATGGTTTAGCTATGAGTTCAAGAAATCAACGTTTAACCGAGCAGCAACGCGATGTGGCTGCAAAGGTATATCAAATTTTAACGCAGTCTAAACACCAAAATAAAACAACCCCAACCGAACTGCAACGGTATGTACTAGGTAAAGTAAAGCAGATAGATGGAGTGGAATTAGAGTATTTCGAGATTGTAAATGCGAAAACATTACAACCCGTTAACTCCTTCGAACAACATGTTCAACCTATAGGTTGTGTAGCTTTCTATGTAAATGGAGTAAGATTAATTGATAATATTAAATATTAAGAGATGAAAATTGAAGTTTTAAAATCAAAAATTCACAGAGCACAAGTAACAGAAGCCGACCTCGATTATGTAGGAAGCATTACCATTGATGAGAATTTAATGGATGCCGCTAACCTAATAGAGAACGAAAAAGTACAAGTGCTTAACATTAATAATGGCGAACGTTTGGAAACATACGTCCTAAAAGGTGAAAGAGGAAGCGGAGTAATCTGCTTAAACGGACCAGCAGCTAGAAAAGCATTAAAAGGAGATCTCGTTGTTATTATTTCTTATTGCTCCCTCGATTTTGAAGAAGCAAAAACGTTTAACCCATGGCTAGTATTTCCAAAATCTCAAAATAAATTATAATGAAACGTATATTTTTATTGGCAATCTGTGTACTTACCATTGCCCAACTTTCGGCGCAAAAGCCGTCGCTAAATAAAGCCTACAATGCATTCTTTGAGAAAAATTACGTAGAAGCGAAAAACCAAATTGACCTATGCGTAAACGATGAGAAATTA